>NZ_JANRHH010000018.1 GCF_030433435.1 Polycladomyces subterraneus | reverse complement strand
CGTACACAGGAACAAACCCACTACCAGTGGGATGAGCACCGCTCGTACGTTCGATTATACAGCAAATTGGTTGCCCTTACCATCCCCAAAAGGGGATGCCGAGCAACGCCACCTTTCATCCCACGATTGAAACCGTGGGCTTTCAGGCGTCTTTTTCTGTAAATCGAGGCCAAGCTCAAGCTCCTAATGAAATAGGTGTCGATTCCGAGAAAGTCATTCAATTCGCTTCTGAGGTGCTTGATTTCATTTCCTACCCATCAGACGTGTTATATTGTGATGATTCGGTGTTGTTTGTCTTATACCGGTTTCTTTGCGTAAGATTTTCCAGTGATGGGGAACGAGTTTGGAAATAGGAACAAAATCCGCTTCTTTCGAAATAACAGGAATGGAAGCTTTGATCACGAAAGCTGTATTTTTGCCGGGACGGCCGACATGGCCAATCGCAATGCAGTAGTTATGATGAGACAAGTGGGATTGAATCAATTTCATTTGTTTCATAATGTACCGTTTACTGGACTTATCATCCAGGAAGATATGGTTATCCACACACGATACACCCACCTGCTTGGCGACATTGTCCACAATGCTCCAATAGTTTGTTTTGCTGTCCAGAAAGAATAACCCGCGTTCCTTGCAAACCTCCAAAACGACTTTCATCATGCGGGTATCTGCCGTTATTTTGGATCCCATGTGATTGTTCACGCCAATCGCGTAAGGAACGTCATCGATTGCCGCACGCACTCTTCGGCGAATTTCTTCGTCCGAAAGATCGGATGTAATCGCACCCGGCCCCAGCCATTGCTTTTTTCCCTTTAGAGGCTCCATCGGCAAATGTACCAGAACCTCATGACCGACCCGATGAGCCCACTCCGCATCGCGCTTCGTTGTCGGCATGAAAGGTCTCACTGCCACAGTCAGAGGAATTTGCATTGCCATTATCTCATCGGTTCCCGACATATTATTGCCTAAATCGTCGATAACAATGGCCACTTTTTTGCTTTTTGGAACGGACACCTGCTGTTTGATATCGGCACCCATGCTCTGCGGGCACATCACGATGAACATGGTTGCCATGTATACGATTTTCATTAGACAATTCATTATTGTATCCCACCCCTGATTGCTGTGCTTCCTCCATTAGAATGTCCCACGCCAAGGCGATTGTTTCGTTTCGACTAAACAGAAACAAAAAAGCGGCGTTTTGTTCCTTATCGCCTTTCCGCAAAACGTCAATTGCAAATTAACTTCTGCGGATAAGCTGTATCGTTGATGTTCTCGTTATTTGTTTCATGTTTTTTCGTGCAAATGATCGTCATCCTTTCCATCTCCTTCATAAAAAAAATCCCGTTTGTTGTATAAGTCCCTCGGAAAGCAGCTGGAGAATTTCCGTATCCTGATGGTACATCGCTTCAACGAAGCTTTCCGCCATAACGTAAGTTCTGCGGCTTTGTAACAAAGGTGGATCCGTATAAAAAGTGGTTGGAGATTGCCAATGGGGATGACCGGAAAATTAATTCGCTTCAAGGATTTGTTGAGGCTGGAAGAGGCACAGGAGGATGTGTAAATCCACAGTTCGATCACTTGGCGGTCATGATCTTCCACCGAATCCCGTGTCACCGTCCGAACGGTTTGATCCCTGTAGAGGGCATAGATCATGCAGTCGCCGCTTTGCACCCACTCGATGTGGTGTTCTCCGATCCGCACCACGGCATGTGCCGCGGCCCATAGCGTTTCGGTCTTTTGCAGATCTATCCCTTGATCGCGCATCACCTGCCGAAGCCGTTCATTGGCTTGCAACGTAGCCTGGAAAAGGTCAGTTTCCGACTCCAGGTTTAGAAAATGTTCAGCCACTATCTCCGCTGCGATCGCCCCGCCCGTCAGACCGTTCTCATCCCTGAAACGGTCCAGACCGGTGGCTCCGTCCGCCACACCGTACAAACCGCGCGACTGATCTATGATGAGCCGATCTTCATTGCAGAAGCCCTGACCCTGTATCCATACCGTTTCAACAGACGGCATCGAAACACTCCTTTTCGTTTTGACCCTCTATGAAGCCGCTATTTTCCAGAGTGGCCCATGACGGATCCATCAGGCGATTGCCGACCGGATTTTACCCAGACATCTGCTGATGTCCACTCGTTGTGTTTCACTACAGGTTATCTTTTAACTTTCGAATATCATCCCATCCGTAGGCGACTTCTTTAAGTTCCTTTCCAGCAATCGTAATTGTGCTCTCACGGATATAGATACCTCCAAGAGCTTCATAAAAGTAACGGGAATCATTTTCTGCCAAGACCCACACAAGCATCGAGCGAAATTGTGTCGCAAGGTGATCAACCACTGCCTTAAAAAGTAGTTTACCAATGCCTTGTCGTTGAAACTCTTTTAGCAGATATATAGCGTACAATTCACCGTCGTAACCGGGTACGCCAGAACGTTCACGTCCTCCACCTGCGAATCCAACAATTGTCCCGGACTCATTTTCCGCAACATACAATTTGTGTTGATTGTCGGCCTGTTGTAGCCGCTTAATCCATCTCTTCTCACTGTCGGAATAAGACATGTTGATTAGATATTCATTTGGAACAATGGAGTTGTAAGTGGTACGCCAACTATCGACATGAACTTTTGCAATAGCAGAACAGTCATTGAGCGTCCCCTCACGAATTCTAATTGCCATAAACACACCTCCATCTCTAATAACATCTGTAGCTATAAATACGCTACCCCTTGTTGTTCAACCCTCTGTGTTTACGAATTGGGAATGCCGGAATAGCAAAGCCTAGTGGTAACAGTACACTGGGCTTGTGTTGTGTTACCACACCGCCAAGGCGGCCGCCTGCGAGGTATAGTAAGGACAATCCCAATAGGGCAAGCCCATATGGGACATAGATCTTTGTATTAACCACCGGAGTTAAAACGTTGGAAAACATTGTTCGTTGATCTGAGGTTTATCGTAGGGTAAGTTCCCGGCGCCTTTTCTAAGTTCATCGCCATGAATGATAAAGGTTATCAACAGAGTAAAAGTATACTTTATTTAAAATACTATTGTTGTAAACTATTTTCTATCCAACTATGATAGTAGTGAAAGTGAGCTTTATAATGTGGAGGAATATCTTAATGAAAACTCTCGCTCTACTTTTTTTGCTAGCTTCTCTTATCTTTACAGACACGAAACGCTTGTGGTTCGGTTCAGTTGGTTGGGGTTTACTTGCAATCTTTTATTGGTTGGATTATTACAATAAAACAGAAAAAGAGAAGAAATGGAAACTTTTCCAAGCGATTCTTTCGGCTGCACTCTCCATTTTATGTCTTTGGTTATTAAGTGTATCTTAAACCTTTAAAAAATAACCCAACTCAGCGACTATGACGCTGGTTTTTCATACCGATTCCAAAGAGAGGTTTCCCAGAACTTCCCTCCGCCAGCAAACCCGTCTAGGGCTTGCAACCTAGCGGATGTCTCATAACTCGATTGAGAAGCTAGGTCCGAGTCCAAAGCCGATGGGAATCACTGATAGCTAGGGAAACGGGAAAATATCAGATACGGCTTTCGTTCTCACCGCCAAGTAATTTTCTCAACCTCTGCCTGTAGAGTGTACTTAAGCCAGAACACCTCGAGAACTGTGCTGCGAGAGCTGTCAACAGGTGAAAAAATGAAAAAGCTGCCATTCACCACTCTTTCCATTTTTTCACCTGGTGGCATCTTCTCTTGTATTACCCCTGGGGCCACTCTGGAAAAGAGTGGTCTTCATGGTCAAGGTGATCGTGAAATACCGGACCGACACGGCGTGTACCAAAAAGAAATTTGCGGGTTTATCGTGGAAACAAAAAGGGAAATAGTGGAAGTGGAATATCGGTAATGGTTGAGCTGTACTCGGTCAGGTAGTTTGATACCTGCCGGGTCTTTTTTTGCGTCTATGGCCAATGAGAGCGGCGGGGATATGCCGGCCCATTGCCCATGAGAGGCCCCCTCAGGCAGACTGACCGGAGTCGGCCCGCCAGGGCGAAGCCGGGGAAATAACCCTTGGCTGGGGATTTGACACCACATTGCGGAAAGGGGAGTTTCTCGAATAAGACACTACTTTTAAGGAAACAATACATACAGTAAAGAGCATGAAGCCGAGACGCTGAGACACCAAGTCCCACCTGAATCAACCTATCTCCATTTTTTCCAATTTGGATCGGGCCTTGGGCGGTAGGTGCAGCAGCGCAGTGCAAGCATGCTCTTTTTTGATTACCTTCACACACAAAAAAGAGAGGGTTTCCCCTCTTCTCAACACCCTTAGATCAGAATATTAGGAGCCGTCCCTCGTTATACAAAATATTCCCCGGTTTTAGCGGATGACATAAACTGGATCTTTGTTTTGAACCAACGTCAGAGTGAAATATGGCAATAAAAAACGCCACTTCTTAAAAGCGGCGTAGTTCCAAACACTTTCCTAACTACATTTGCTGCTCTATTCTGTGATCGTAAACCCTGAATCCTAAGGGAGATCTTGAAGTATCCACGGAATTGTAGATACAAATTCTAATTGTACAACGGATTCGGGGAAGTTTGACGAGACCAACTGGACTTCTTTGGTAAATCCCATCGTAAATGAATCTATTTTTATTAAGTTAATTTTGTTCCAATTTTCTGGGGGTACCATACAGTCTGGTCCATCAACGATTTCACCTACAAAATGATACCACCCGCCATAATGATGCATCTCGTTTTCCAATTTGCCGAATTCCATAATTTCTCCTGCGCATTTGGTAGGATCAATTCCAAGTGATTGAAAAAACGCGAGTAATTCTATTGAAAAGCGTTTTGCCACCTCAGTGTAGTTACGACAATAGAGACAACCACAACTCTCAGCAAAAGTACATAACTGAGAGTATATTCTTTCTGTTTGTTCGACATCCACTTTCAATAACCAGTCTTTGATTCTTATTTCCTTCATGATTATTATTTATCTCCCTCATTACAGAGCCACCAAAATTCTTTGTATCTCACTCTTCCAACGATATCAAAACGCCATCAGTTAGCGCAACGTCCAGTGGGTGCAGGCCCGTGACCGACCCCGGGTTCGAATGGGTGGCCGCGGCGGTGCCGCGGGCGACCGTCTCGGCGGTGTAAGGGTAGGAAATAAATAAAAAAGTAGGGGTTTTTATTGGTACTACCAAGTCCCTTTGATGACGCCTTATATATCAAGGGTTTTCGCTTTGTCGCAAGAAGTGGAAAAGAAGTGATTAAGAAGTGGGTAGGAAGTGAAAAAGAAGTGGTTAGGAAGTAACCAATCCACTTCTGGATTCCAAAAAAGACAGTTCCTCACCTTCCACAAAAAAGCACATTTCTGGGATATCAACCCTATCCTCATAATTGACTTTCTTCACTGCTTCCCACTGATTGGCAAGGTACTCTTTACGGTTACGGTTGGCAGCCACCCACACAACTGGATCTTTGTTTTGAACCAACGTCAGAGCGTGGACATACTCATAAAATTTCCTTTCTAGCTTCCGTGTGCGCTCCGTACTATTGTCAAACTCAATCCAAAAAGCAGTCCTATTGATTACAGCCCGGGCATCAGGACGGATTAGACGTCGCCGGTCGATCTTTTCACCGTGAGCCTCAAGCAACCGTGACAAATAATCCGTAGCCTCAGCGGTAGAAAGCCAGACTATATCTTCGCGTTGAACCCCGGCCTCAATCAGCCGAATCAGGATCTCATTGATACCAAGATAGTGCCGAATTTGAGCCTCCGGTGCCTCTTTGACATACATGTTGTCACTTTGCATCATCTCCCTAACGTAACGAATCCCTGCTTTGTTGAGAGAGTAACCACGGTTGTCGCCCATATATTCGAACCGCAAGGGGTAAGAGTTCAGATACTTTTGCTCCTCCGTTTCACGCTTGCGGATCCGTTGGAGATACCATTTCAGCTGATTGTCAGTTCAGCCGGTGACGATAAGTAGCTGTCGCTTCGTCGCGATCCCCATATCATACAGCACCGCCATCAGTTGTTCATCGGCACCAAATGAAGGATGTCCGATCCAATGGAAAAGCACCCCAAACAACCTCCTATTTTTTTGCTAATCCACCATTTATACCAGACGATTTCAGCCCGGTCCATTATTTTTGGATCGGGTGAACACCGCCACATTCCGTTCCCGCAGCCTGGCCAGGAACGACGCTTCCAAGGGTCCATTTCCGCTACCGTAGCGCAACAAATTGATTCCTACATCCATTTAATATGGATAATGAAATTTCTTTTTGATTTCTGCGGGATAATCAGGATAGCGATTTTCCTGTTTTACTTTTTCGTACTCCTTGAATGTTCCAATAAAGAGTACATCACGAGAAGGAAGATTATCTAACCCCTCAGTCATAAAATACTGGACATATAAAGCATTCGGATCTTTTGCTCGAGGATCTGCTGCATCTAAAAGCTCGGTTCGGTGTCCATGCTCATCAACAAAATGGGTTTCAATGTTTGCTACTTGGGCGGGCAACGGAGTCATGACCATTCCGTTGGGAGGAACTTTGATGATATATCTGTTCCAAAATTCTTTAGGGGGGTCTTTAGCATACGGAATGTCCATGTATACTTGCACCCAACCGTGATAGTTCTTTGGAATAAGAATAACGTAGGTTGGATTTGAAAAAAAAGGCCATACAAAGTAAAGCAAAAGAGCCATTATCAAAAGCAACAGCAATCCGGCGGTAAACTTCAATTTCCGCATGGTCATTCCCCCAATAAATGACCCACGGTTGTTTTAATGTTGAAATTGTTCAAGCCCAGAATGTCAATCAGGACGATGTGGCCCTCATCCATATACCGGCGTACATCCAACGTCCACTCCAGCTGGCAATACAGCCGGCGCATAGCCGGGTTTTTGAGCAGCGGATCCAACCGGTTGAGGATCGGCTCCACCTCTTCCTTGAACTCTTTGTCTTGCAGCTGGACGTTTTTCCAAAACCGTTTGACATAAGGGTTCACCTTGGCGATCACCCGGTTTCGGAACTGCTCGTTTCGGAACAATTCCTCAATCCCAAGGATCGTATGAACCTTATCATCTTCCAACAGCGTCTGGATCGCCATGGACAACAGCCGCTTGGTTCGGCTCAAGCTGTCGCTGTTGGGCACCGTGGACAGGATTACTTCTGCTGCGGACTCGGCCACCTCATTAAGTGGCACGCCGGCCGTCTTATGCAGCAGGTTCAACCCGATTGCAAGCGTGGCATCCGGTGTGATCGGGAAGTAATGTATCTTTTCTTCGGGGATGGCGATTCCTTGCTGTTTCATGTGGCGCAGTCGGTTTAGAATGATGGCGATCGTCTCTCGGGCCGGGTCGATGTACGTAAACCCGGGCGTGGTGTCCGGCTCTTTGGCCCACATCTCCAGGATGGATTGGATCATCTCTACCATCATGCTGGATTTCCCCATTCCGGGCGGTCCCGTGCAGATGAAGTGTTTGGTTAGCTGTTCAAAATCAATGCGTGCCGACCGTTTTTGCAACGGATGGATAACTTCACCAATGAACACCCCTTCGTTCAATTCCCAATCGGACAGAGCACGTTGGCCCTTCGCCAGGTGAACCAGATATCCCCGCTCATCCCTGTCCGCCGGCTCCTGGTAAATCGGATGATCCGCCGGCGGCAAGTGGAACAGGTTGGCCAATTCCTTGTCCGTCCATGTCATCTTAAACCAGGGCACCGGCCATGGAATCGGGTGAACGTCTTGGATCAAAGCTCGGATATTGTGCCGAATAAAACGGATGGCTCCACTGTAATTCATTGTTGTTTCCAGTGTGTTTGCGATCGAGCGTGCCACAGAAGGGGCGTGCTCGTGATCAGACCAAATGGAGATGGAGACGTAAAACGTCACCTCGTTTCCGGTCAGGTTTTTGGCGATTTGCTTTTTTTGCGCCTTTTCGTGGGGATCAAGGTCCTTTTCCCGCTTGGATTTGAGATTTTCCAGTACCTCCTCCGACCGCTCCTCTAGCTCCTCCCAGCTAGCTGTGGCGAATTGAATGTCCAGGACCGTACCCGGGCGGAGACACGCCAGAATGATGCCCAGCTGGCTTTCCTTTTTGTCTAAGAACGAGGCTAAGGGTAGCCCTTTTTTGCGTCCACCCTTCAGGAGGAAGTGTCCGCCGGCTCCGTTCCTGGCCGGTTTGGGCAGATCCGCCCGTGGGATGTCGTGAATTTTGGCGCTGGGATAAATACTGCGGATCGTGTCATACACGCTGCTTCGTTTGTCTTGCGGGTATCCCAAGTAGATGGCGATCTCCCGGTTTTCGTCTTCGTAGAAGCGCAACCGAAACCACGGGTTTCCGCGGGTCCATTTCAGCCGCCAACCGCGGACCATGCCCCCGAACGTGCGGACCAGCGTCATCACTTTCTCTGGTTCCAACCGTATATCTGCAGCCGGCAAGATCCGGATAAACCGGGCATCCCGATACGCTAAACGGCGGTGATGCCAATAGATAATCCCTTTGACAATCCATATTCCCACCGGAATCGCCAGGACAACGCCGACGATCCACGGCAAGCTGGTTCTTATCACTCTAATCACTTGGTCAATCGTGGAAGCGATCTGGGCACCGGCTACCATCCAGAGCATCAATCCCAACACCACCAGAAAAACGCTGGCGCCCAGCAGTAGTTGCATCAGCTCATTGCGTTGGTTTTGCATCTCCCATCCTCCCCTGCCCCCTTCCTGACACGTTCATAGCCAAAGAGAAAGGGGGCAATTTCGGATTCTATTTTGTGATAGATACCTGGGAATTCTCTCTACTATTTCGGCTGTCAGAAACGAAAATAGAAGGCTATCTGGTGAGCCATTGCATCGGATCAACAGGTGTACCATTAACACGAACCTCAAAATGCAAGTGAGCTCCTGTCGACCGACCGTTGTTCCCCACCGCCGTGATCTGTTGCCCTTTCTTGACGTGGTCACCAACATGAACTTTTACCTGGTTGGGGTAGGAGTGGCCATACAAGGTTGCTAGGCCGTTGCCGTGGTCGATCAAGATCATCCATCCATACCCGCTGGCCGCTCGGGACTCGACGACAACACCGTCTGCTGGGGCATACACCGGTGTACCCATGGGTGCCTTAATATCAATCCCGTCATGGTGACGGCCCCATCGTGGTCCAAACGGAGAGGATACCTCACCATTGACTGGCCAGGGTAAACGTCCGCCGGTACTTTCAAACTCGCTGCATACGTGATCGTCCCACTGTTGTTCTTGAATTCCGCCGCCATGTTTTCCACCTTGGCGACAAACGCCCAGTCGGACTGATAGGAATAAATCGCACAACTGAGGGCACCGTATCGGCCAGCTTGTCCTGATTTAATCTGAGCCACTTGTTTGGCGGCCAGTGCCTTCATACAACCGGTTGGCTTTTTCTGTTTGACCGATGCTTCGTGTTGGCTCCTGAATTTGGCTAGCTTCTCTGCGACTGACATGATCGTATCCCGGATGGATACGGAATTTAGATGGCTTCCCTTTCCTCCAAACTCTTTGTAGTAGATAGTCACCTTCACGACATAATCTCTCGTCTCCCGAAACGGCGGCACGGTGTTTCCATATTTTTCGACGTTACCCGGCCCGGCGTTGTAGGCGGCCAACGCCAGCTGAAGATTGCCACCGTAGCGGATCAAATATCCGGCAATCTCTTTGGCACCGGCCAGAATGTTTTTTGCCGATCGAAGCAGGTGGTATTGGGATCCAACCCCGCTTCCCGGCAATTTTCGGGCATGAGGTGGAATAAGCACCCAGCGCCTTGCCGTGTTTCCGCGGCAGGTTTCCAAGTACTCCTCCCCGAACCGTACGTACCCCTCTCGAGGTATACGGCTCTCCATCTGTCAATCTAGCCTCCGGCGTGTAAATCGTCATGGCACTTGACGCATAATGCTATCGTTTTGCGTCTTCTAGACAGCATCTGCTTCTCCCATTGCTTCTTTCCCTTTAGGTCTTTCAACCGCCGAACGTGGTGCATTTCTAAGGGTGTGTCCTCAGTTCCGCACCATTCACATTTTCTTGCTACAAGCAATCAAGCTCGTCAGTGTCCCCCTGATCCTGAGTGTGTTCATTTCAAGGTCTATTGTAGGATCGCCAGCCGTTATCTTTTCCCGGTAACGCTTGAAACCTTGTTTGTAGAACCATCGGATTTTCGGGCCTTCTTTTGTCTCGTATCTTACGGCGAATCGACCATTTATCTTGTATTTGCTGAGGATCTTTTTCACACTTGTGTTATACTTGGCCGCAAACGTCTTGTACATGCTGTACTCCATGAAGTATTTGAAATTAGACAGTGTGATTGCGTTGTTTGCTAGCTTGTAATAGTTGTACAGCCCTCTTATCTCCGAGTTGTTAGTCTCAAGTATTTCAAGATCGTCATTCCTCAGAAGGGCACTCCGATGAATTGGTTTCCACTGTCCCGTTATTGGATCAACTCTCATTGCTTTTATCTCAAGGAGTTTCTTAACCCATATCTCTCTGGGGACTAATAGTTGACAGACCATATTCCTCGTTCTTCGCTGTATTCCGTTCACATTTGTTTTAGTGCTGTTGCTTCTTTTTACGGTTATGTCATATCCCAGGAATCTGGCTTTTTTGCTGCTGTGTGTAATGAGCGTTTTTTCTTGCGAGAGTTCCAGCTTCAACTCTTTGGCGAGGAATTCCGTGGCCTTGATTTTTTCACAATCTTCTTTGCTGCCTATTACCCCTATGATGAAATCGTCTGCGTATCTGACGTATTGCAGTCGCTTGTATTTCTCGTCCATCGGATCGTTGTACGGAATCGTCATCAATTCCTTCTTCAGTTCCTTTATCTCTCTTCTTGCTCGCTCTTTTTCAGTTTCCGTCAGTTCATCCCAAACCGCCTTGTACTTTCTTCGGATGTTGTAGAGTTTATGTTCCACGCTCCTGGCGTCCTTGTCGCTTGGAAAACGGATAATACTCCACTTTAATCCCAAGTGTTTCCCCCACCATCTGACATCCACGTGGACCCAAGGTGTAAACTTTGGGGCTATGGGTACCACGTAACTTATACGATTCAACTGCGCGCCCACGTTCGTTTTTATTGATGGCGTGGATCATATAGATGACAGTTTCGGGTTTTACGTCCATCAGTCCAGCAAAGTGTTGGGCAGTTGCCATACGGAAGAAGAAGAGGAGCGTCATGGTTGACTCGGCACTGTGGCCGTGTTTCGACTTTATCCTGTTTGGCTCATTTCCTCGGTTACTTCCTCAATTATTCTGAGTGTTTTGCGTGCGATATAATCGGTGCAACCCGCCAAATCCATCAACTCTCTTTTGATTGGTAGTTCTTATGTTGTTGCTTATGGGCAAGAGCACATTCAATTGCTTGGGCGATTTCCTTCGGCTTTCTGGATTTCTTTAATTTATTAGCTATCTTTGATTGGGCGATCTTGTCCTTCAGAAACACCACTTTTCCTTGAGCGATTTCATCTTGGGTGATTCCGTCATGGGTGATTTCTTCCGTCTGGGTATCACCCACTTGTTTGGTGTCGCCCACTTGCTGGGCGATTCCGCCCGCCTGGGTGGTTTCACCCACCTGGGCGGTTTCACCCACCTGGGTGATTCCACTCGCCTGGGTGATTTCGCCCACTTCGCTGTCACCCACTTTCGTCATATCCACCTTTTCTACGTCCATCTGTCCGGTGTCCACTTTTCGGTTGGCATCTCACTCCCATTCCGAAGTCATTTGAAGGAAACCTTCTTGGCCGAAAGGCGAGCAGAAGGGTTATGATGGGCAATCCCCACAAAAAGAAAGCATACGGGAAGTAAACGAGTGTTGGTATACCCATAGCCGTAGAACAGAGGATACCATGTAAATTCCAAGGGATCAGCGGCGAAACGACGACACCCGAGTCCGCTAAACTTCTCACCAAATAACGAGGAGGAACTCCCAGCTTCTCAAATTTGGAACGAAGAGTTCGTCCCGGCACAATCACGGATAATGACTGATTGCATGCCAGTAATGACATAGAGATACTTAGTAAGACAGTCACGCCGATCAATCCGCTTTTCGAGCGAACGCGCCGCAGTAACGAAGCAACGATTGTATGTAACATACCACTGTCCTCCATGACCCCGTTTAAAGCCCCCGCCGCGACAATCAGTAAAACCTCGTTGAACATCGGCCAGATACCTCCGCCGTGGAGCAGTACTTGTCCGTTCACCTGAAAATCATAACCGAGCCACAGAGAACGTAAAACCGAGAGCCATGAATCTTCTTGCAGCGTGACGGAGAAGAGGGTCCCCAATATGATGCCGATCCCGAGATTCAGCAGGATAGAAACACGAAACATAGCCAATATGAGCACCAGAATAGGAGGGATCAACACGTACCAGGGCATTTGAAAATGTAGGATTAATTCTTTCAGTAAGGGATGGCTCATGGGATGAAGACTCCCGGAAGCTTTGCCGTACCCAAGGTAAATGAAGAGAAGGATACATAAGACGATCATTGGTATTCCCGTCTGCCACATTGGTTTGTAATTCTCTTCCGCTTTGGTTTCCGTCATATGGGCAACCAAGTGAAACGTTCCTGAAACGGGTGATGTGCGATCCCCAACCATTGCACCGGAGATGAGTGCACCTCCGATGAGTGCGGGGGATAGATTAAAAACTTGTGCTATCTCCGCAATAGCAACCCCCATGGTGGATAGGGTCGCTACAGAAGAGCCCAGAACCATCGACGAGACCGCTGCTAGTAAAAAAGCGGTCACAACAAGAAAATTGGGGTGAATCAATTGTATCCCATAGCAAATCATGGCCGGGACCGTCCCAGAAGCAAGCCATACTGAGATGACCCCAGCAATTAGCAAGAGAATGGCGACAACGAAGAAAGTGCTCTTCATCCCTTGAGATGTCGCGCGAACCACTGACCTAAATGTCCCTCCATGGAAGAGGGATATCAATACGGCTGTCAGCCATCCCGCTACTAGTCCAGAATACAAAGGGATTTTTATAAATTTTAATGCAGCGATCAATCCCACGATGGAAACAAGAAAAGGGACGGTGGACAAAGACAAAGGGACGGTTCGGTTTTTTTTATCCGTTTTCTCCTCATGTAGGCTCACTGAAACTGATCCCCTCGATATAACCAAATAGTGTAAAACTCACCTACTGTGTCGTGATCACGATACCGGCCGAGACCGGACCTACAAGCCACCGGAAAACACACCTTGTCACCTTCCCCGTACTGGCGAACGGGCCTCCGAGTGGCAACGTGGACAAATGATCTTCTCTCTTTCCCTCCTTTTTGCCACAGCGGACGTAAGAGCATCTGCCACTCCTGTGTTCGGTTAGGTGGATCGAGCAAGATGTACCTTTCTCCTCGATTATCAGGTTGAGCGGGGGAAGTATGATTTTGTGAGTAATCCGTGGTGGTTCCGACATGGGATCCAACGGAACAACCGACGCGTTGGGAATCACTACTAAATCCTTGGCGGGAACCACGCTTCCCCTTCCTCTATAACTTTTCTCCATTTACCATGTTAATGGAAACACGAAATAATAAGCCTTCGCCAGGGCGACCAAACCGGGTTTCCCGTTTCCTTCCACTGGAAGTTAGGGTAAACCCATATGGGACATAGATCTTTCTTAATGGTGTTTAGCCGCTCGACAACGTCCTCGGCTTGTCGCTCAATGCGTTCTAAGCGTTTGTCAATATCGTCAAACCGTTGTTCAATGACATCAACTGCTTCTTTTGACATATCGACCGGACAGCCAACTGCTTTACTGGGAAATTGGAGCCCGTAAACTAGTAAAGTCATTTTTACCTGGTCTTTTTTTCATACTGTTTTTCCCGATAACGCTGATAGGACCAAATCGCCGCTGCAAGCCAACATCCGCTGGCGAAGTATCCGCCAATAATATCGCTGGGGTAATGAACTCCCAAATAAATACGGCTTGTACCTATCGCAAGAATCATGATGGTACTCATAAAAAGCAGGAGTCCCCTTCCAAAGCTGCTTGGGATATACCGCCAGAGGAGAAATGACAGAATACCGTAAAAGGCGACCGCCTCCATGGAATGACCGCTTGGGAAGCTAAATCCTCTTGCCTCAATCAGTCGGTGCAGGCTGGGCCGAGCCCGGTGGAACAAACTCTTTAAAATTTGATTCAAAATCCCCGCCCCAGCCACCACGACAACATACAGAACCAATTCCGATCGATGTTGGATTACTTTCGACAAAATCAATAGTGTAAGGATCGATAATATGGTGATCACCATTCCTGAACCAATCCAAGTAAAAAATTCCATCATCCTTGTCAAGGTTGGTGACTTAAAGCTTTGAATCCACGACATGACCGTATCATCAAATCGGGTGACTCTGTGTGCACTTACAAGAAATGCAGTTAAACCAAACGCAACAGCTGATAAGAGTGCCAAGCAAAAGGCGCGAACAAGTTGTCGTTTCAGATTCATTCGATTTCACCTCTGACGATGATGGCGGTTTTGGATAAGTTTCACCATTCTTTCGTTGAAATACTTCTTAAAAAGTATCGTTTTTGAGACTAATGAGGTCTACTGTATAATGTCGAACCAAAAGAAAATACCTAGCAATAAAAGCTGGGCAATGTTTTGACCGTAGATACTCAAGTGCCTTTTCTCCTCCTCCGGGTAGGTCCGAGATGAGGTAGCATCGCCCTAACCGGGTTGCGGCTCGAAGATGGGTCCTTTCACCCTGATCTCCATCCGATTTTATCTATTTTCTTCTTAGCATTGTCAATAACATCACCGTCCCCCCCTTATGGGGCGGTGTTTTTTAAGTCCAATGAACCTAGTTTTGGAGATCCAAGTTTTGTTCATGCGTATGAAACCTGTGCATACTCGACGAGCATTCCCCTCCCCACCTCTCGATTCCGCCCTTATTGTCTCATAACTCATCGAAACGGCCACCTTGTTTGGCAACACAAGAAGCTCTCGTCGGAAAGTCTCAAAAACAGATCGTTTTTGAGACAAGAGAAACCACTCTTTTCCAGGGGGTATAATAAAAAACTCCACCTACGGCATGGCTCGTGAGCTCCGTTAATCGCCAAGGTCTTTCCACAAGAGATTATTGTTTCATACATTTCTCATTCCAAATCAGCTCGTTGATCGGGCGGAGAGAGTCAAAAGGTAGTCAATCACCTTTTCAGCGTTTCGAGATATAGATGGTTCCTTCTCATCCATTATCACGATCCACCCGGCTGAGTACCAACAAGCGATCGGCCGACATCAATCCTGTCGGATGAACGAGATGGCGGAAAGATCAATAGATCACCAGTTTCTAAAGTCTTCAGCCTCCGTAATCATTGTTTTTGATCCATCCTGTGCCTCCGTATTATTCACGGTAACTGCTCGCAGGTAACTGTTCACAGGCGATACCATCTTGATCACCATCCAGCTTGTATGGATCACCGGGTTGATGGATTTCAAAGAACCACTGCGCTTCTTCCTTTGTCTTGAAATCGGTACAATCTACGTCACCGACGGGTTTTTTCACTGGAGCAGGAAGTATGTTTTCACACCATTTGCTGGGGTCAAAGCCGTGATCAGTGACATATCCGGGGCATTTCCAAATACCTAAGTGCTTCGTTTTAGCCACGTTCTCTACTTTCCGAAAATCGGCAAGGTGCCGACGGCTTTCGTATATGTAACCAACACGTGCGAGTCCTCTTTTCAGCAGTTCTTCCTGAACGCTTTTCCCATCTGCATACACATAGGCCAGCATACGACCGTATTTATCACTTTTTTCAACGTCAAATTCCAACGTGATGCGATGGGCATGGGTCAGCAGGTTTTTAGTAAACGCACTCGCTTCCGGCCCAAGTGGTTGTTTTCCTAACTTCGGGTGATGCGTCCTAGGTGTATTGATAAGGAGAAACCGAACTGTTTCCACTTTCCCGTCAATCTTAAACTTTGCGGTGTCACCGTCCACTGCCTCTACCAATTGAGCAGCAGTTTGAAACTGTTTGGGAGAGGCAGAATCAGCGGCGTTTTTTTGACCAACACAGCCCGTCAAAACGACGAGCATGACCAACAATATCGAGGTGAATAATTTCTTCATTCCACAGCCCTCCTTCACCAGTCCACGTGTCTGGGACTGCCCCCCTTCAGATCCGGTTTCACTCCTATATACGGAATACGGGAGTAGAATTTTCACAGGACACATTTTTGAGCGAATGCTAGATGGTTGCGGTTTTGTAACAAAGGTGAATTCGAATAAAGCCTGTTTAACGGTAACACAAGGGGGAGGCGCGGCGGGAAATCCCGAGGATCAATATTTCGAAATATGTGATGTTTTTTGGTTCATTTGCATTATAAAATCGGAATATCAATATCAACACCAGGGGATTTTTGCAGAAAAACATCCAGAATATCGGGTCTTTCCTTTTTTAGCCTATAAATGTACATTCTATTAAAAGGCGATGTAAATGATATGTTTTTATGAGCAAATACATCATTACAAATTTTATTATATAAATTATAGATGAAATCTCTCCATTCTATGTCAAAGTCATCATTAACCGCTAAAAACTGATTGCTGAAATATATCTGCTCCTTCTCAAAGTATCGTTTCTTCGCTTCAATTCCCTTTTGAACTTGTTATTAAACAGCACCTCGTTTCTTATTTTCCTTCCCCCTAACCCCGATGAGACGGTCGCCGCGGCACCGCCGCGGTCACCCGTGCAAAAATTTATACTGGGTGCTAAAGAAGGAGTGAGCCCGGTGGAACAATCCCTGATCCAGAAAACACTTGCTGGACTTAAGAAACGCTTGGTTGATAATAAACTAACGGTTCAGAAAGAAGAAGGCTTTGTAGAGGAAATGGAGTTTTATTTTCGAGAACCCGCAACAGATGAGGAAATTCAAACATTTACCCGTTCCACAGGAGTACAGCTTCCGGAAGACTATAAAACCTTTTTGCGGATACACAATGGCGCAGTTCTTTTTAAACCATGGTTTGGCGGGCAATTTGAGTTGTATATGGTGTCAGAGATCATTGAACATAAAAAGTTGGGTCGTTCTTGGAATCTTGGTATCCGATTGGATATCAAGATGGTGGTTATTTATTAATTGATGGTGACAAAGCGAATAAAGGAGAAAACGACTATCTAATCTGGTGGGAATCCAGCATTTTCGAGGATGCCCAAAATTTGAACCTAAATTTTGAACTTTGGTTAGACCGTTTTGTCATCGCCCAAGGCACTAAATATTGGAATTGGCCTCTATATACTGTCCATAATTATTATCGGACCAGATAATGGATCAGTATGACGCCCTCATGATTTATCGTTATCGGTGATTTAGATCCAGCATCGTGTGATGTTTAGATGTTTATAAAAAGGAATAAGTGAGAGGAATTCGCATTATTTTTATTGAAGCGCTGTTCAACAGATTCAGGGGTCCCATAACAGTATATCCAATCCCTATTGCTGAACACCCGTACACCTGTCCTCAACTTGTTGTGAGGGCTGGTTGGGGGCATGCCGCCTCCATTTAAATAAAAGGGAGGGGGGCAGGTTATGAAGTTGAATAAGAAATGGGTTTCTTGGATTGCAGCTTTTGTGGGGATTATGATAATTCTGGTGTTCATATTCATTGTCTTATCAGGGCAAGTTTACCGACCATTTTAAAGATCCCCCGGAACACAAAGTCAAAGAGTTTGGCATTTCCACAAAATTTAGTCCGAAAAAACCGTATAGAAGAAGGTGACTTGATGCTCGATGAATTCTCGATTCTAATAACTCCATTTGACACAGAGAGAACCGTAAGAGTTTATTTGCCACAAAGTTACCATCAGATAGGCAAGAGATTCCCTGTTCTGTATATGCACGATGGACAAAATGTATTTCGAGATAAAGACGCCATTGGTGGAACTTCTTTAGGACTGGAAGCCTATTTAGATGAAATTGGTTTTGACCTCATCGTGGTAGGTATTGACTCCAACCCTTCCCGTGAAGGACGAGTGAATGAATATTGTCCATGGGTGAATGGTGAATTTAGCAGAAAGCTAATAGGTGATGTCAGCTCCTTAGGAGGTAGAGGTGAACCTTACGTCGACTTTATTGTAAATGAACTGAAACCATTAATAGATAATAAATACCGCACTCTCCCAAATAAGACCTATATGGCGGGAGTTTCATTAGGAGGTCTCATTTCAACTTTTGCTGCCTGTCGTTATCCCGAAATTTTCACCAAAGTAGCTGGAATATCTTCCGCCTTTTATCGGAACCAAGAGGAAATAGAGAATTTATTACGTGCATCTGATATTTCTGCAATTGAACTGTTTTACTTGGACTGTGGAACAGAAGAAGCTGGGGAAGAACATGCGATTAGTAAAGAATTTGTGGCTTCGAACAAAGCTATTTATGAAATCCTGAAGAGTAAGGTTTCTAATACCAAATTTCAAGTTGTGGTCGGTGCAGAACACAATTATAAAGCCTTTAGGAAAAGAGTCCCCAAGATGTTTTCATTCCTGTTTAACAGGATAAACAATGTTTTTCCATTGTCCTAACTTCCGATACTAACGGGTCCGGATCGCTTAGGACAAAAAACCGCTTCCCTGTACGTTAAGGGAACCGATGTACTTAGCCCGAAAATTTGGCCTAACTCAGCGACGTTTTTAGAAGGTGAGGAGCTGTCATTTTTGGAATCCAGAAGTGGATTGGTTACTTCTTAGCCACTTCCTTTTCACTTCTTAATCACTTCTTCTCCGCTTCTTAAGATGGACCTGTTAAGGGGAGATCCGAGGGATGAATGACCGCTAACTTACATTGGTCATCTCAATTCACAACAGTTCAATATACCCTTCTGTGCCGTTCACACGAATCCGCTGTCCGTCTTTAATCAGCTTCGTGGCGTTATCCACCTCTACGACTGCCGGAATACCGCATTCACGCGCAATGACAGAACCATGTGTCATCAGCCCGCCTACTTTCGTCACCAAGTCTTTGACTGATACAAACAACGGTGTCCAGCTGGGATCAGTGAGCACAGTCACCAGGATATCGCCATTTTCGATGTTAGCATCCTCCATTTTAAAACAACCCGCGCCCTTCCCTCAATGATGCCGGATGAAACGGGTATGCCCGCCTAGGCACCTTTGGGGAAATGGTCGGTGTTAAGTTCCCCGACGATGCACTCGCCCTCGGATGTTAAGATCCGCGGTGGCGTCAACTTCTCATAAACCGCGTACTTTGCTTTTCTCTCGGTGATGATGCTGTAATCCAGTCGGCGGAGTGAAAAACCGGGAGTGTCCACCCCAACAAAAGTAACCTTTTCTAGGAGTTGAAAATACTCCCTCTGGTTCAAATACGAGTATTTAGTATATCGGGCAGGATTTCAACAAAAAGCGCCTCCCGTATTTTACCGGTTGACGTGAGATTATTGAAAGACCCAGCGGTTTTTCCGCTGGGTTGGCATGACTAAGTTACGTGGAAGAAACCATCCACCCCTACTTTTGATTACAACGCATCGCTGGTCAAACAACCTGATCTCACTCATGGACCTGAAAAGTCGGTGGTGTTCTCCTAGGTTCAAACCATCTGGTGAACGCACATTACCTATATTTATTTCGTAACGCCTGTATAGATGTAAATCGCGTCTCTCAGGAATTCGGTCATACCGGGCCTCTTTTCATAGTATGCCTTAAACCGTACATCATCCACATACATTTGGGCAAGTTCAGCATGCGCTTCTTTGCTGTATTCGCTCCAGTAATACATAAGCCACTGCTTATGCAACTCAGCCGTTTTTTGCGCGATGTCGCTGGCTGGGTCACCATTTGCAAACGCTTCGGAAAGTGTCGCCAGGACTTCATCCGCCAAACGGGTAACCTCTTCATACTCTTCTTTCGTCAGGTTCTTCAGTTTTTCATTGGATCGGTTCACGACATCATCGCCATATTTTGCACGGATTTCTTTCCCGTACTTAGCCTCGTTGTCGTCAATCATCTCCTGCTTGAAACCTTCAAACTTCTCTTTATCGGTCATGATGATTCTCCCTTCCATTGAAGCAATTGTTTTTTCCACAATGGCGATCAGCAAATCCAACCGCTTTCTTTTGTCGAGGAGTTGTTCACGGTGTTCCCGAAGAGCTTTGGCTCCGTCATAGGAAGGGGAAGTGACGATTTCTTTAATTACATCAAGACTGACCCCTAATTCCTTGTAAAACAGGATTTGCTGTAAACGGTCTACTTCCGCCTGACCATAAATCCGGTATCCCGACGAGTTGATTCTTGCTGGCTTCAGAATCCCGATCTCATCATAATACCGAAGTGTTCTGGTACTGATTCCTGCCAACTGAGCCAGCTTTTGCACGGTGTATTCCATGTGTTCACCTCCTGACACCATAACTGTACACCTTTACGTATACGTCAATGTCAATCCCTTTTTTTTGGGGAGTGTGCCCTTTTTTATTCAAGGAAAACAAAAGCCGATCTCCCTTACCATCAGGAAAAATCGGCGTTCTGTAGAATGCCTACCGCTTGACCAGTGCCTTGGGTGTCCGTCGGGGCTCACTGAGGATAAAATAGACACCAAGCACTCGGCAACCCAAATCGAAATATGGAGCACTCTTTACCAGAGCGGCTTAAGGCTATTGACAAGCCGGTGGTCTTTTAACTGGGTATTATATGTGGATTTGTTGAATTGATGGACAGAAAAACACATTGTACCAGCCTATTTCGCATTCTAATGATTTCCCCTATGTTCCGGAAGATATTAATCGGGTCGGAAAACTTGGTTTTGGATCAATGCTGGGGTCAGAAAGCCTTCTTGATATATTCATAAAGCTGTTTGTCCACCCCAACCTGTTTCGCTTTGTCCCACGTTGCATCTCAAGTCAATTTATTGGTCGAATGACGGCAAAATCGGTCTTCGCTACCCCAACCCTAGTAGTAATAGACAATAAAAAGACTGGTCAAAATCGACCAGTCAAGGGAGACGTTTTTATATCTGGATATGGAAAATAAATGAAAAATACACGACTCTGAGTTGTTTAAACGGGCTATGTCCGCTAATCGCATTTAGCGGACATTATTTCTTGCTATGATATGGGAAAGACTACATAACTGATGAAACACAAACATGCAACAATGGAGAAATAAAATGGGATATAAATGCGAGGCTTTCCCATAGGAGGTAGAGGGATGTTTGCCACTGAACGATTGACGGTTCCCCCGATCGATGAAGATCATCTGGATGATTTGTATGCCGTTTACATCTCCAGCCCAGATTATCTCCGTTTGACGGAAGGGACTTCCGATGGAGTTGATGTTTGTTCCAAGGAACAAATGTTACGTGACCTTCAGGTTGCCGAATGAACGGGAAGAACGCCATTGGGGGTGTTTCTCCGCGAAGGACACGAACTGATCGGCTTTTTGGAGTAGGCGTACTCATCCCCCGAGGCTTTCGACAACGTCGGGGAAATGGTCACTTCGATATCGAGAGCGGCGAGAATTTGGCGGATTTTCTCACTGCTCGCACGGGAGTACTCGTTCTCTTCGTCCTTGCACACCTGTTGTGACTTGTCACCCAAACGTTCGACGAGTTCCGATTGGAAAAGTCTTTCCAGATGGTGGAAGTGGATCAGCTACTTGCCGATGTTCTCAAACGTGCAGGTTTTGACAAAGTAACCGCGTTGACACCTCGTATTTCCGAATGTCAGCTAAGATTTTCTCCGGAATAGCGCTTCCCATCTCGATGGCGGTTGGATTTGCTCCTCATTCCAGCCCTCAGCTTCCAGTATCTTACGCTGTTCTTCGAGATTCTCTTCGTAACCGCCAGCCAAGAGCATGGAGTGACAAACCACGTTGTGGATTTTGCCCAGCTTTTATGCTGAGTTTATGGCAAGAACCCCTACCAGCCCCAGAATTTTGCCCTCTGATTTGGAGGGGATCTCCCGCCACACAAAAAAAGAGAGAGTTTCCCCTCTCCCCCAACAGCCTTATCATGCCAGACCTGCATTGATCCCGTTTTAAAGTGCTTTTTATTTTAGTTCCACCTTGCTCTACTTATCGATTCTATAGTGAAGCAAAACGTTGCCTGAGTTAAAATTCCTTGCTTCTAAAAGCTTAAGGCTATGTTTTTTGACATCTTTAAACAGTAATTTTCCCGTTCGTGACATCCTCCCCCGAATAAATTCGGGGGCATCCAATCAGGATGCGTACAGGTTGAGCACTGTACTTCGGTTCAGTGACACCATGCCAACCAAGATGGTAAGACATGGCCACGGGCCGTGCCACTCGGCCACTACTCCCCTTGATGGGAGATACCTTGTAGGCT
>NZ_JANRHH010000017.1:12290-46762 GCF_030433435.1 Polycladomyces subterraneus | reverse complement strand
CGTTTGGTTAATGATTGCAGATGGGAACTTCTCGTCAGAAAACTCCTTGAAAATCTTGCTGGTCGCCTTGTTCACGTCGGGATGAAGCAAGAGCCAGTTTGCAAACTTCGTGTTGATCTGGGTCATTCGTTCATACATCGCCTGTTTGAATTTGGTTGGTTGATACAGTTCCAGCTTGAGTGTGATGGTGGGCATCCATTCATCCCCTTTTCTTTTGTTCTTCCACATATAGCCGGATCGTTTCGCTTGAAACGTTTCCAGCCTGACAAATGTCTTTCACCAACTGTTTGACCAACACTTTTCTGCGATAACGTGGGCAGAAAACAAAGTGGTAGTTAATCAGAGATACCATCTTTTTGGTCCTTCTGTATGCTTGTCCCATGGTTTTAGTTGTATCAGTATTTTATAAATACTGCAACAACTAAAAACAAAAAATGTTGCTCTAAGCGCCCTCTTCAGAGGGCACCGAGCAATGCCGCCTTTCATCCCACAATTAAAACCGTGGGCTTTCAGGCGACTTTTTCTGTAAGCGGGACAACGATATGACATGGTATGAGAAAGGAATGTCAAGGAGTCACTCTTTTCCCGACAATCACTAAATCCCGTTCGATTCCGTCCAGTTCTGCAACAGATGGGAGATGGCCCCATTTTTCAAATCCGAACCGTTCAAACAGCTTCAGGCTGGGTTCATTGTGCACGAAGATGAAACCGAGCAATGTCTTGATTTTCAGCCGTAGACACTCCGCAATCGCCTTTTCCAGCAAACGGGTTCCCAATCCCTTTTTTCTGCTTTCTGGATGGATGTAGATGCTCACCTCGGCGGTGGCGCGATAGGCCGGTCTGCCGTAAAACGATTGAAAACTCAACCAGCCGAGTATTTTCCCTTCATGTTCCGCAACCCAAAGCGGCCTGAAGTGGGGGGAATGTTCGTGAAACCACTGTACCCTGCTTTGCACGGTGACCGGCTCGGTGTCTGCCGTGGCCATTCGTCCACTCACTGTGGAATTGTAAATGTCAACGATGGCCGGCAAATCATCGATGGTGGCGTCCTGAATCACGATGTTGTCAATCATGGCGGATCTCCTTTCCCGTTGTTTCTGCTGAGCCGTATCCATTCTACCGCCAAGTTTCTATCGATGCCAGATTTCCGCCGAGTGCGAAAACAGCTCAAACAACTATACTCACCCTGTTTGGGATCTTGATTGTTTTGAAATCCTCCCCATAACGATCGTAATATGGTTCGGTAAATGGTAACAAAGAAGCTAGTGGTGTGACACTCACTCCACTTCAGGCTATTTTGACCAAGACACGGCAATATGATCGTTTCCGACCCTTCATCGAGAAATTGATGATTTTTGCTCGACATGATATTGGTAATCCTTTAGTTGTGGATGAAGGATCACGATTAAAAACGTAACTCCGTACAAAACAGCGCCAAGAATATAAGTAGATTGAATATCCATCCCATCCGCTGCCCACCCCATGATCAGATAAGCCATTCCCCACCAGGGAGTTAAAATGGCACTCCTCGCTGCCATCACATTGGCTCGTTCCTGTGGTTCGATGACGTCTTGAAGAACCGTTTCTTGGCAGATCTCTCTGGTTTGATATAACGGACCCATTAAAATACACAAGACCAAAGCCAATATCGCATTCGTATTGATAGCAAATAAAAAGGTACACAGGGCCATGGATAATGCACTCAAACCAATCATCAGGCCTACCCGTCTCTCCAAGAGCCTGGTCATCATCACAACCATGAAACTTCCCGCAATTCCCCCAACCCAATAAGCAGCGTTAATGAATCCCCACCATTCACTCCCCTTTTTCAAAATCTCATGAGTAAAAGCCAATATGAAGGCACTGCTCCACACTACATTCGCCAATGCCTCGCTTATGTCCATCAATGTTAAATTTCGGAGCACCCCCACTTTCATCATTTTTCTCCAAGCTGGTTCCGGCTTGCTCGATTTTTCCCCTTTGTATGAATGATTTAATCGGATCAGGCGGACGCATACGCCGGATAGCAGGAAAGAGAGGGAAGTGATGAGAATCACAGTATAAAACGGGAGTATCACGGCCATCATCCCACCCAATCCCCATCCCGCAACCAAAAACAACTGATGGATGACATTCAGCGTTCCGTTGGCTTTCATATATTCTTTTTTTGATACCACCAATGGGAGTAAAGCAAAGCGAGCCGGTTGATACCATGCGCCAACTGCCGCAATCAAAAACAAGTTGATCAGCAGAAACACCAGAAACAGGGAATGGATGTTGGACAGCAAAAGCCCCAGAATGATAGTCAAGCCCGCCCGAGTCCATCCGATCCCATGCAAAAGACGAACCAACGAAAATCGATGAATGTGATACGATCCAAGAATGCCACCAGCAAAGGATCCAAATGCCATCACAGCCAATACTGAAGACGAACCCAATACAGAGTCGGTCTGCTGGTAGACTTTCACCATCACGATCACTTGAAGCAGGACGGTTGCAAGCGATTGTAGCGTCTGAGACAACCAAAGCTTCACAAAATGAGGCTGCCGAAACAAATTCCGAAGCGTAATGTCCATATTTTTCCCCTTTCCTAGGTTAGATCCAACAGCGAACCTGAGATTTTGGGGCGGTAACCGGATTTGATTCAGGGTGCAATCAAAAGTCATTGGAGAGGAAATCCGGAAAGAAAAGGAATGGCGAAAAAAGCATTCAGAAGAGATCAAGAGCTTCTTATGAATCAATAGGCGAAAACTTGCCCATTCTGTTTAAAAAGCTACCCGCTAAGGGTAGCTCTTTCCTTTTTTATCATTGAACGATAAATTTCACTCGGGTACCGTGTCGTGTCTGTGGCCTTGAATGGGGACATTAGCTGAAACTGTGTGACATCGTCGAGCTGGAGATCGAGCGAATCGGCGTGCTCCATAACAGCGTAGTGCGTCCGGAAAACCGGTTAACACTGATTAGGTTGATCATACAACAGGTAACAGTGACGCCGATCAACACGGCATCGGGGATCAAACCTCCACCAGACGGCGGATGAACTTCTCCGTTTCCCCCTTGATAAGCTCCTTGTCGTTGTCGAGGGTGGCCACATGGTAGGAGTCGTGCAGCTCTACCAATCTCTTGTCGTTGGTCGGAAGATGATCGTGGATATAGTGAGAGTTGGACGGGGGAACCACATGGTCCTCCGTGGATACGAAAATCAGGGCGGGACAGGAAATGGAAGGCACTTTATTCTTGGTAGCCGCCATAAACTTGACAAGTTCTCGGACCGACTTCAGGGGTGTTTTTTCATAGGCCAGTTCTTTCACACCCGGCGCCTTGATATCCGAGCCGATAGCATCCAAAAAGCGGGGCTCCTCCATCTGTACCACTTTCTCCAGCTCATCCATGAACAAGGCAGCATTGATCAGCACGATGCCCCGGGTCTCCGGATACTTGTGTGCGAGATGGAGAGCCAGCGTCCCACCCATGGACAGACCGACCACAAAAACACGGGAACATTTCTCCCGCAACATCAGATACCCCGCCTCGGAAGAAGCGATCCAGTCCTCGTAAGTGGTCCTCTCCATATCTTCATAGTGAGTTCCGTGCCCCTTCAGACGGGGACCGTAAACAGTGAAACCGCATTGGGCCAAGTGCTCCCCTAGCTCCCCCATGCTTTGGGTGGTTCCGGTAAATCCGTGCTGAACCAATACCCCCACATCATTCCCCTGAAAATAGAAGGGTTCCGCCTCTTTCATCACCGGATAGGATTCTGTCACCGCACACGACCTCCTTTATGAATTTTCCATCTTTTCATTATATAGATTTTGCTGGGAAAAGCGTAAGTACATCAATAAAAGAAATGAATGAAACAAAAAATACGATGTGTTTTATCCTTTTGTATATCCATCATTTTCTACATCACCCCATATTTGCTTTTGGTAGGCTTAACCGGTTTTTGACGAACCCACTCTTTGGCATCGTGCTTCTTCCCTCTCACTCATCAAAAGATCAAACAGAAAAGAGGAGAGCTTTCTTCGCCCTCCCCTTTTCTGTTACAGATCTATTTCTTGCGGATTTCCACCCATTTCAACGAATACGCCGCCCCTATAGGATGGTGTACCAAATTCTTCACATAGCTCTTTTGCATAAAAAAGACATTGTTCTCATAGTACAGAGGAGCGGCGGCATAATCCTGAAGCAACAGCTTTTCGGCCTCAATCAGGTTTTCGTTGCGCTGCCTGTAATCCGACATGTCTTTCGACCTCTCGATGATCTGGTCGTAGCTGTAGTTGGACCAATGGCCGAAATTCAGGCCGTTTTTCGTTTCCCACAAATCCAGGATCGTCATGGGATCATCATAGTCTGCCGTCCACCGGAAAATACTCATATCAAACTTTCCGCTCATTTCCAATTCCGCTTTTTCCTTGGCTGGTTCTACTGAGATTTCCACGGGGATACCCAAGTATTTTTCCAATTGTTCCTGCACGTACAACGCCACTATTTTTCTGTCATCGTCGTAAACGAGCAATTTCAATGGGGGCACTTTATCAATGCCCAACTCCGCTATCCCTTTTTGTAGCGCTTCTTTCGCCGTATTCACATCATAATAAACCAATTTCCCCTGTTTACGATCCGCCTGATCACGAAAATACCCTACATATCCGTGAATGGTCGGTGGCACCATTGCATAAGCAGGAGTACCGAACTTTAACACGTCTTGAGTTAGTTCTTCTCGGTCAAGCGCCAGTGTAATCGCCTGCCGAATATGTCGGTTCGACAAGAAATCATTCTTCACGTTGAACCTCAAATAATAGACGGTGCTACTGATCGCCGAAACGAATTCTTTCGAAGGCTGGAACACATCCACAAGTTTGTTTCTGAGTGGAACCACATCCACTAGATCGGACATATACAAACGTATCGCCTTGTCGGATTGTGGGACGATCTTTACGTTGACCCGACTCAACCGCACATTGTCCTTATCCCAGTACTCCTCATTTTTTGTGAGCTGATACCCTTGTTCATGTTCCCATTTCGACAGCACAAAAGGCCCGTTGTACACCATTTTGTCCGCATCCTTGGCATACTGGTCTCCATACTTTTCTACCACGTCTTGTCTCTGCGGCATGTAACTGATAAATGACAGCAAACTGAGGAAATACGGGGTGGGACTCTTCAGACGTACCTTCAAGGTGTTTTCGTCTATCGCTTGTACGCCGACACTTTCCGCTTTTGCTTTGCCGGTGTGATATTCTTCCGCATTCAGAATGGGATAGAATACATAAGCATATTTATTTTTGGTTTTAGGATCGAGTGCGCGTTTCCATGCATACTCAAAGTCATAGGCTGTCACTGGCTCCCCGTCGCTCCAGTACGCCTCTCTCAAGTTGAAGACATAGGTCTTTCGATCGGGACTGATTTCGGGAAAATCAGCCGCTATTGCGGGTTGGGGACGGTTGTCTGCATCCAACCGCATCAATCCTTCCATCACATTGGTGATGATTTTGGCAGAACTTTCGTCTATATATTTGGCGGTGTCCAGATTCACCGGTTCCGTGTTTTCCACCATATTCAACGCCTGTCCCTCTTCCGCCGCTTCAACGCCGTTCAACGTTTCAGGTGCCCAATTGCATCCCGCCACCGCCACGCTCAAGAAGAAAATTACAAGTAATGATACCCCTTTTTTCATGATGCAGCTTCCTCGCACCGTGGTTTTAAGATCAAAATAAGCTGTAAAATACAATTGACAGGTTTCCTATCCTCAACCACCACATCCCTCCTTTTCTACTTTATTATTTAAGAGTATTCCAGTATTAAATATAGCTGATCACCCCTAAGAATAAACGGTCTTTTTTTGTCGAAAATAAAAAGATATCATTAAGACCAATGATGCCCCCATTGTCCGACACACGTTTAACAGTAAAAAATTAATATAAAATATATTGCAGATAAACAGCACATGGTAATGATGTCGGAATGTAAATATTTTCTTGGTGGGAGGAAATAGTAATAGCACGATGAAACAAAATCTCAGAAACTGAAAGTGATTCAGAAAATATTTCATTGTATATTAATCGCAAAACCGGAAATCTAAGAATGATTAAGCGTTCCGGATTGGCGTTTGCATCCCTGCTCCTGACAGTTGTTATTCTTCACCAATATTGCAACGATTGTAACGCCTACACTGACGGGTGTTCTGTAGCAAACCATGGATCCGCCTCCATGTTGATAGCGCTGTTCTAGCAGTTGTCATTGGAGTGGCGGCCATACTTTCGTAGAAAAGCGGATTTCAAAAGAACAACAAAATAATCAGATCGGAGAAGGTGAACAGAAATGGCCCAGAAATACAAAGAAGATTTTCTGAAATGGGACTTGCAAACATTATCAGATGGTATCCGAACCAAGGAAATTTCCCCGTTGGAAGTAACCCGACATCTCCTGAAGTGGATTGAAGTGGTTAATCCTAAATTAAATGCCTTTATTACCGTATTGTATGAAGAAGCTTTGGAATCCGCTTCACAGGCAGAAAAAGAAATTGTTACAGGAAATTGGAGAGGTCCACTTCACGGAATCCCCATTGGTCTCAAAGATATAATCTATACCAAAAACATTAGGACTACCATGGGATCCGAAATCTATAAAGATTTTGCCCCGGATTATGATGCCGGGGTGGTAGAAAAGCTGAAGCAAGCGGGCGCGATCATCATTGGCAAGCTGAATACGCATCAATTCGCATATGGTCCAACAGGTGATCGATCTTATTTTGGTGCGGTAAAAAATCCGTATGACCTGACAAAAATGTCTGGTGGTTCGAGTAGTGGATCGGGTGCAGCCGTCTCCGCTGGTCTTTGTTACGCAGCATTGGGTACAGATACCGGGGGGTCTGTCAGGATACCGTCAGCCTGCTGTGGCATCGTTGGCATGAAGCCAACGTTTGGACGAGTAAGCAAATACGGGGTGTACCCACTCAGTTGGACGCTTGATCATGTTGGTCCCATGACTCGAACTGTGTTTGATAATGCGGTCTTGTTAAATGTATTGGCTGGCTATGACGAAAGGGATCCTTATTCAGTAAAAGAGGCAGAAGAAGATTTCACACGTTTGATATGGAGTGGGGTTAAAGGAAGTGTAATCGGTGTTCCTACCTCCTTCTATTTCGAAAATCTGGAACCTGAGGTTGAAAGCCAGATTCGAAAGTCATTAGAAGTGTTTGAAGGGTTGGGGGCTGAAATTCGTATGATCGACCTTCCCGACATGCAAAAGATTTCTCTAGCACAACAAATAACAATCCGAAGTGAATCTTATGCTGTACATAGAGAAACGCTTCTGATGGGTCTGGAACGATATGAAAAGGAAGTGCGTGAACGTCTCCTGCTTGGGAAGAATATCGAGGCATATGAGTATGTTCAATCCCAACAGGTCAAACATTATGCTCAACAGGAGTTTCGAAAAGTCCTAGAAAAAGTAGATGTGCTGGTAACCCCCACTCTACCGATTTTGCCCCCTGATATAGACCAGAGAGAAGTGTATATCAAAGGGAATTGTGAACACGTGCGTGATGCTCTCCTTCGTTTGACTAGTCCAAGTAATTTTATTGGTTTTCCAAGCATTTCGATACCATGTGGCTTTTCGGAAGCAGGATTACCCATTGGAATGCAGTTCATCGGCAGACCGTTTGATGAAGCAAATCTCTATCGCTTCGCTTATGCATTCGAACAAGAAGTTTCCATACCCACTTTGAAATATGATGTGAACTAGAATCAGATAGAGACCTGCACCAAGAGCGAAATGTGAGTCATTCTCAGCCACAGGGACACTTCGCCATGCTGGAGGCTATTTCCCTACATCGATGCCCAGTTGAAGGAATTGTTGGCCATACCGATTTGAGAAATCATGTTCTTTACAAACCCTCAATAGAACGGTGCAGGATTGATTTCGGGAACAGTGCATCTCACAGATCTTTTGTTACACTGTCGCCCCGGCAGGGTTACTTTTTGCCAGTCTAGGACTGCAGGGGGCAACACCATCCGCCGCAATGTCCAAGCTTTGCGAATTTGGGGTGTCACCTTCGATATCCGTGTCCAGCTACTCATCACTCCTTCCAAACAAACCCAGCGTGATTCCGCTGGGTTGTTGTATGTTTCCCTTCCTTATCGAAACGCACTACTCCCAAATTTCCGATCAGCGACCGGTACTGGATCGCCTCAGCCATATGGACAACCTGGATTTTCTATTTCCCATCAAATCGGGAGGACGGTATAGATAAAAAAGTGATTTACTCCGTGATGTGATGAAATCGAGGTTTTAACAAATGCATTTTACCCTTTAAAAAACCACAGATAGGTTTTACCAATGACCAATAAAATTATTTGGACCTGCAACTTAGCTGATCTGTTACATAAAAATTAAGTCGAGAGTGGGATATTGGATTGACGGATGGTGGATTCACTCGTTGGATAATGGATGATCTTCGTTATGTTCTTTTGTTAGTCCTGGATACGGCCTGACAAAACCTAAACGGAGGTTGTAACAATGGATGATTTCAAAAAAGAAATCCAAAAGTTGAGTGTTGACGAGTTCAAGCAGAGTGAGATGACGCCTTGGGAATATGATGGCCAGTACGATGCTACTCTGGCTCAACGATGCGGTGGTTGTTTCCGCTGTGGTGGGTTCCGATGTGGTGGCTGTTTCCGGTGCGGTGGTTGTTTCGGCGGCGGTTGTTTCGGTGGCGGTGGTTGTTTCGGTGGCGGCGGTTGTTTCGGCGGCGGCGGTTGTTTCGGTGGCGGTGGTTGTTTCGGTGGCGGTGGTTGTTTCGGCGGCGGTGGTTGTTTCGGCGGCGGTGGTTGTTTCGGCGGCGGTGGTTGTTTCGGCTTCTAATGCTCCGGTGAGGTGGGCGTTTCCGTCCATGGTTTCCTGTTGGGAACCGTGAATGAACACATAGCGAATTTACGGTGGAAGATGCCTTCCATTTGGCCAGACGATACCAATGAAACCCGCTCAGAGCCTCGCGATCTGGACGGGTTTCTTTTTTATAGCTTCTTATAACCAGCTTTTTGGGCATCCTCCTCGTTCCAAAAGAACACCCTTTGTTCTATGGGAATATCCTTAAATTGATCAGGTTCCACATACTCTTACGTTTCAAGTTACCATCGTAATTATCGGGTTGTCGGTGACCGACACGTAACCGACATTCATAAGGTAATCATAAAATTGGATCATTGGGGTTCCAGATGCCGCAGCCGTCTTTAGCTTCAAATGCCAACTAAGTGTTTCAGGAGGTAATGTTCTTTTGGGCGGTGTTCCAGGTACGATTTTCAATTTGTTTCTGGTGCTTTTTTTGGTTCTGTTGAATGGATTTTTTGTGGCAGCTGAATTTGCCATCGTTAAGGTTCGATCCACACAAATTGCTCAATTAAAAGATAAACGTGCAAAAATCGCCAAGAAAGTACTGGCCAATTTGGATCCCTATTTATCCGCAACTCAGCTGGGAATTACACTGGCCTCGTTAGGTCTTGGATGGATTGGAGAACCAGCCATCGCAGAGATGATCGAGCCGGCACTCTCATACCTCGGGATGCCTTCTTGGCTCATCCATACGATCTCTTTTGCCATCGCTTTTACGATCATTACTTTTCTCCATATTATACTGGGTGAAATAGCACCCAAATCTCTCGCCATCCGGCGAGCAAAAGAAACCACTTTGTGGACCGCCAGTCCTTTATATGCTTTTTACTATGTATTTAAACCCTTTATCTTGTTACTCAATGGTGCAGCTATCTGGATTCTCAAGTTGATGGGAATTAAGTTAACGGATCATCAACAGGCCCATACCGAGGAAGAGATTCGCTTATTGATTGAAGAAATTCGCTTATTGATTTCTCAAAGCCACAAAGGTGGTAACTTTGACGAAACGGAACTGGATTTATTTGACAATTTATTTGAGTTTTCCGATCGCCGAGCGCGAGAGATCATGGTGCCCCGTGTAAACATGAAGGTTTTATATCGAGACAACACATTTGAGGAGAATTGGGAAATCATCCGTAAAACCTATCATACCCGTTTTCCTTTATGCGGAGCAGATAAGGATGATATTATCGGGATCATCCATATCCGAGATGTATATGAACAAATGATTAACAAACAACAACCCAATCTGGAAAATCTGGTCCGTCCGGCTATTTTGGTTCCTGAAACGATGGAGTTGAAAGATATTCTCCGAACTTTACAGAAAAAACGGTCGGAAATGGCAATTGTGGTTGATGAATTTGGCGGGACTTCGGGCCTTATTACAACAGAAGATATTATAGAGGAAATCTTTGGAGAGATTCAGGATGAGTTTGATAACGAACCACCCCCGATACAGAAAATCGGAAGCGAAACGATCATCGATTCGCGATTACTGATTGATGAAGTGAACGACCTTTTTGGGATCGCGATTGAAGATCCCGATAACGACACGATTGGAGGTTGGGTGTTTTCCCAACTGGATAAGATCCCTATGAAGGGTGATCAAGTGGTTTACGATGGTTGGATTTTTATTGTGAAAGAAGTGGAGCAAAGACGTGTCACCCGTCTATTGGTCAAACCTGATCCAAACGCGAAACAAGAAATCGAAAGTATCTCCTAAGCAAACCAGCTGCCGTCGGGCAGCTGGTTTTGTTAATTGATGGATTCAATATCAGTCATCCCACTTGAGCACGGAGATCTTCCTCCTTCATATCGATGAAGATGAGGGAAGGGGCGAGGACCTCCGTAAAAAACCAATTCAAATTGGTGATTATGGGGGCCATCCGCAATCTGGATGTTGTGTGAATTTGTTATTATGTAACTTAATCAACTCAAACCTATTCAAAATTTTTATGAAGAGAAAGCGAAACAAGTTCAATCCAATACGAATAAGACAAAGCTATACCATAAAAACTGGTCAAACAAGCTGGAAATCCGCCGTCGGGAGTGGGGCATCCGGATCCAATCGACGACTTTTGCTAAAGGGGAGAACTTGCACATATTTTCGGACTCGATCAAATAGATTGATTATGAATTAGTATTTTATAAAGGAGCGGAAATATGATTCTCTCAAAATTTGTAGATGAACTTCCTATTCCCCCTGTTTTAAAACCTTATCGGAAACATCCATATCATACTTATTATAAAGTGCATATGACGGAATTTAAGCAATCTCTCCATAGTGAGTTAAATGACACAACGGTTTGGGGATATGAAGGCAGATATCCAGGGCCTACCATTGAGGTGGAAAGCGGAGAAAAAGTGTTCGTAAAGTGGATCAACAATCTTCCCGCAAAGCATCTATTGCCGGTAGACTATACAGTGCATGGTGCGCACTTGGATGTACCGGAAGTAAGAACGGTGGTACATGTACACGGGGCTAGCGTTGAACCTGAAAGCGATGGCTATCCGGAGGCTTGGTTTACAAAGGGATTCAAAAAAGTCGGCCCATATTATACAAAGAAAGTATATCGATATGATAATTGCATGCGATCCTGCACTCTCTGGTACCACGACCATACACTTGGTATCACAAGACTCAATATATATGCAGGCCTTGCAGGATTTTACCTTGTAAGAGATCAACAGGAACGCTTGTTAAATTTGCCATGTGGTTCATATGAAATCCCGCTTATGATACAAGACAAATCCTTTAATAAGGATGGTTCTCTTTATTACCCAAGGCAGCCCGAAAAACCAGTCCCGGAATTAAAAACGTCGATAGTTCCTGAATTTATAGGGGATACCATTCTGGTGAATGGCAAAGTATGGCCCTATTTAAAAGTGGAACCACGTAAATATCGATTTAGGCTGCTAAATGCATCTAACACCCGTTTTTATAGGCTTAAGCTTGATTCGGGACAACTTCTTTATCAAATTGGAACTGATGGAGGACTGATGGAATACCCGATCGGAGTCAAAGAAATCATGTTGGCTCCTGCAGAACGAGCAGATGTGATCATTGATTTTACCAATCTTGAGGGCAAGAACATTATCATGACAAATGATGCCCCCGCCTCTTTTCCAACCGGAGATCCGGCAGATAAAAATACAGGTACTGTGATGCAGTTTCGAGTGACTCTTCCTCTTTCAAATATTGATACGAGTGTTATACCGTCTTATATGGGTCCTCTTCCAAAAATAAAAGAAAAATCAGCTTCAAAAATACGATACCTAACATTAAATGATAATATGGATAAGTACGGTCGCGAATTCATGCTATTGGATAATAAACAGTGGGATGCCCCCATAACAGAGAATCCAAAATTGGGATCAACCGAAATATGGTATCTAATTAACTTAACTACGGATACACACCCTATTCATGTTCACTTAATTGATTTCCAAATACTTGACCGTAGAGCTTTTGATGTGGAACGATTCAAAAAGGAGAGAGTCATCCATTACACTGGCCCATCAATCCCTCCTGAACCACAAGAAAGAGGATTGAAGGATACAGTAAGAGCTAATCCTAACCAGGTAACTCGAATTATCATGAAATTTGGTCCTTATACAGGTTTGTATGTATGGCATTGTCATATACTTGAACATGAGGATCATGAAATGATGAGACCGTTTGTGGTGATCCGATAACGAACACCACAACGACCGCCAGAGCAAATACGACAAATTCTGTAAGTTGCACTGTAAACGCAGCGCACCAAACATTCTCAGAGTCGAGATCTACTCTCCCCCCTACCATAGGGCTCAAACCTCTTTGTATACAGAAATCCCTTGTATAAACGGGGTTTTAAGCCTATACAGAGGTATCGCCGGTAATGAAGGGAGGGTTTTTCCGTTACCTCTTGGTAATTTCCACCTTGTCCGCTTCCTGGGCTAAGCCGCTAACACCTGTCATAAATGCTGAATCAATTACCGCTTTTCGTCAACCAATGTTGATATCGCTTTCATAATCTCATCCCATGAAGGGTTATCGATAATATTGGTGTCACCTTCGATACACGTGTCCATCCACTCATTCAAGCATTCCTTCCAAACAAGCCCAGCGAGATTCCGCTGGGTGGTTGTCTGGGAGGGTGTTGTTTCCCCGATTGCACCCTCATCCGGGTCAGATTTTGGTTATTATGTACACTACAGGTACCATCAAAATCTGAAGACTCATGAAATTGAAATTCAAGCGTTTGTGTCATCTCAGCTCCCCTCACCCTCCGTTTGGTCATGAAATTAGACTTATAACTCAATACCAATGCGGATAGGTAAACATACCTTGGTTATGAATATCCCCCTAAAGGAGTGGTAAATGTGCATCATAAATTACATTACGATTGGAAAAGAGCATACAAGTAACGAGGAAGCTAAAACTTCATCCTCATCCGCCTCACCATCCTCCCCATCCTCATCCGCTGCCTCCTTCTCTTCATCATCAGCATCACCGGGACCCTGTAGGGCCATGATGTGCTCCTGATTTGTCAGATACACCCTAGTAACCTAATCCAACTCCAGCAAAGACAAAGATCGTAGCGATGACCAACGGGAAAATCAAAAGACGTGTAGCCCAATACTAGGAAGATCCTTCCCATATATCCCCCTTTTCTCTACAAATAACATTAACCTTTTCAATAAAATGCACAAATGACTGTAAACTATTGCCCTTCCATAAAAAAGAACATTGGAATAACTTATCCTCAGAAAACGAAAGGGGGAATTTCAAAAAATGTCATCCACTTCTTTGCCTACTATGAGAGGAATTAATTTTAGCGGTTTAATGTCACAATTGTTGAACTTCATTCCCATGCCTAAGGCGATACAATCGATAATTGGTTTTTGGAAAAACATCCAACCGATATGGAATATATGTAAGAGGTTTCTTAGCTTTTTTAGGAAATAGTAAAACCGACTTGTCAGCTCCAGGTGCTTCCCTATATCGCCTAAATTAACCGATCAGACGATCGGTTTTTTCGTCTTTAGTTTGGACCTCAATGCAAAGGCAAAACCCCTTGCCCATAGGGCTGGGGTTAACTTTTAAGGTCATTTTTATCAACAGGATTTAGCTGCTAAATATTCTGTTTTATGTCTCATGACCATCTCGGCAGGGTTTTTCTGTTGATCCTTTGACCATTATAAGTGACCACCAATGTCTACCGGTTTCATTTTTAAGCCCCTACCATGCAACCCATAATAAAAAAAGACCCATTTGGGTCAGCGAATCATGGCTCACCGTTGCTCCGTGGTTTTGTGTACACCCCTTGTGAAACCGCCGTCACCCAAGAGGAGGAAACCAATGGTAGATCGTTTTTAAGAGAAATAAGCGTAGTTTTTTGGGCCTGTGGCCCTGGTAGGGTGTTGGTCACTCGGTTACACCCTCATCCGGCGTTCGGACTAACTCCAAACCCTTGAGCTAATTGTAAAGCTCCCGATACCTGATAAATGAAAGGAGCGGAGGATAGCGATAGCGTGAGTGACGGAGGAAATTCACCTCCGTTGATAGATTTTATTTTTGTCCCGCTCCAATCACCTACATATTACGAATGGTGCGCCCCCAACAATCCCTGTTACAATGTTAACACCGAAAAACGGACAATTGGTGCCAGAAGGTTGCTAAAAAGTTGCCAAACAAAATAAAATGGCCGACCATATCAATGATCGGCCAGCTTGTTGTTTTGGACTTTTATTTGTACAACTTCCCTTGATAGATAACAAATCCTAAAGGATGATGAGTGAAATGAATCACCGGATCTCCTGGATTGTCCTCGCTCGGGTAAGCTTCGTCCGCCGGGATATATACCCCCTGCAGTTCAATTGGTTGGCCTGCTTCTAAATCCGGTATAGGTTCGGGTAATCCATTTCCATCACCGTAACGAATGGCGACAAAGATTTCATCTGTCACTGTGGAAGGATCACCATTTTCGATATCTAGGATTTGAACCTGGTTGATCAACAGGTGTTGGTGACCGTGTTTACTCTCTTCGACTTGTTCGATGACAGCTTGCACATGAATGATGGGATACTGGTCCAAAGGTTTTTTCAGGATATCAACTTCAGGATAGACAGGAAATTGTTTAGTCACAGAACATTTCCCCTTCCCTATTGGGTTAATAAAAATTTTTTTCTTTCTTCGCGAACTCCTTCCCAAAATCCGTTAGTTTTTTGTAAAGGTTTCCGAGATAGATCACCATCAAATCAGATTCAACCGCATTGCCAACTTGTTAACCCGCTATTCACGACCAAGGTTATCCCACCTACCTTGGTGGTTGTGTCACCTTCTTCATGTAGAGACCAAACATCAGTGTGGCCTTAGACGACTGACAAGGTTCCACGCTTTTTGAGCCGATTTTTGACAACAGGTTTTTACAGCCGTTTTCGATGAAAGGTCGGTTACAGGTATAGAGTGGGGAGAAGTAGCAATTCGTTTTAAATGCCATCTGCCATTAAAAATGTTGCAGATCAAGAACAAGGATTCCAGTGACAATTAGATTGATTGCACCAATTCGGTGTATCCATTTTTGGGAGCTATTATTGAGAAATTCGGACACTCTGCTGGCAACTATGGTATAAATGATACCTGTGAATATAACTAAGCTAAGAAATGTTAAGCCTAATTTTAAACCTGAGAATAAAATGGCTCACTTTTGCTTATAAATTGAGGCATGAACGAGACAAAAAAGAAAAAGGTTCTTGGATTTAAAACGGTAATCAAGAAAGCTTGAAGTGTAGGTTGTTTAGAAATGGAGTCTTATTTGATTGTATCGGTTTACCGGTCTTAGCCCACATTTGAACACCAAGGCATACAAGATAAATTGCTCCGACAAATTTCATTATATTATAAAATTTTTTAAGTTAGAAATATAGCGCCTATGCCAGCAAATGAGAAAATCATAGCTATTAAGTTACCCAAAACAATACCAGATATCATAAAAAAGGCTTCTCTTTTACCCTGACTAATGCTTGTCATGATCAGTAATGTTATGGATGGTCCAGGTTGTTGCAATGATGAACAAAGAAGCCAGAATAAATGAAATCCAGAGAGTAAATGTCATTTGATATCCCCGCTTTCTTAAAAGGATTGAATACTTAATGCAAATGAATTACGAGGACATTCAACTACAGTGCGTTTCCTGCTAAGCCATTGAAACCTACGAAGGGAGGCTCCATAGACTCATTGACTTGTTGCTTAATCTTATAGCCGTTTGTGATGAAGGTCGGTTACAGGTACAAGGGTGTTTTCATTTTACCTCTATTTCTCTCGCCACTCTATCAAATCTGATTCAAGGCCATAGCCAACTTGTACAGTGCCCGCTTTTTGATTCGGTAATAGGTTCGACGGCTCCACCCAAGCTCATCACAAACGCTTTAAGTACGGGGTATTCGCTAAGGATAGCCTCCACCGTCTTGCGATAAGCTGGCTTTTTATATTTAACAACAGGCGCGTTTTTCGGTGCCGCTCCCATCTCCCACACTCCCCTTTTACTTAATTTAAACGGGCTTTATTTTGGTGTGTTTGTGCCTCCACCCGTTTCTTTTGACGCAACGATTGAACATACAGAGACTATTAACCGACAACCAGACGAACCCTTACAATGGTTTTTAAATACTGGCACTTTCATCTCTAACATCTCCCATCACTGAGATGGTCATCACTCCTTATCCGCACGTTTCAAAAGCCTCGGTGACCATCTCACCATTTGTTCCCGATAATCATTTATCCAGCGTCCCTTCTCCATCATTCTTCTTCCTAGCGTTCCATCAATAAAATGGATTTTCGCCCTATATTTCATTCATCATTCAACTCGAAACTCCACGATGATTTTTCGTGTCTTACTGTCGATCCGCATCGATCTAACGGCTTTATCAGCGTGCCGCGCTTTGATTTTGAACAAACCGGCGTTATCGATATCAACCTCGACCGAACGGATTACCAAAAGCATTAATATTAGCTAAAACGTTCATGATGATAATGCACACCTAGGTTACCCACCTACCTAGGTAGATGCACACGTATCACATTCTGAGGACGGGGATACACTAATGTGTGGTCTCGTCAGTCATTTTTATACCTTAGGAATATTGTCACGTACCTAACATCCCTTTTTGCTCACCTTCAGGTGAACTTTATCCACAAATTATTCACATTTTACAAACAGCTTTGTACTAATCAAAGCATAGGATGAATACTTTATTCTCAGGGTTGTAATCCCGGTTCTCCCTATAAGCTTCTATTAGCCGATCAGACGATCGGTTTTTTTCGCCTGTGACTGGTTGGCAGTTTAAAAACGGATGACAGTGATCTGGCATCACTTCCATGACAAGGATATCCCAGCCGTTTTCCTGACAGATGTGTCTTTCACCAACTGTTTGAATCGCTCTTCCACTTGGTTTCTCAACACTTTTCTGCGATAACGTGGGCAGAAAACAAAGTGGTAGTGAATCAGAGATACCGTCTTTTTCGTCCTTCTGTATGTTGTCCCATGGTTTTAGTTGTATCAGTATTTTATTAATACTGCAACAACTAAAAACAAAAAATGTTGCTCTAAGCGCCCTCCTCAGAGGGCACCGAGCAACGCCGCCTTTCATCCCACAATTGAAACCGTAGGCTTTCAGGTGATTTTTTTGTAAAGTTTGGAGTTTATATGCTCCTCCGACGTTAGAAAAACTAGTAAAACGTGGATACTACTCGTAATTAAAACAAAAAATCCTTCCCTTTTTGTGAATTTCGTAATGAGTCATAAAGAAAAACAGGTAGGTTTGGTGAAAACCGGATGAACCCAGCATGTGCCAACGTATGGTACACTAGTTTCTAGAAAGTCGTTTCACGACGGATGAAACGTCACGACAACCCGCTGACACCTGTCGTGGCAGCGTCTGTTCGCCTCGATGAAAAAGGAAGTAGCATCCGAAGGAGGTACAGTGGGGATGTTTTTCAAAATCAAGCGTTGGTTCGGACCGGAACAAACGGGGGAGTTGAAGGAGACACATCGAACGGTAACAGAATCGGAAGATTCGGAGGATACCACGGCCGAATCCCCTGACAATGTCCATTCGCAATACGATGCTGACCGCTATGCAGTACATATGGAGTTTTTCCTTTACAATCCCAAAAGCCAGGATCAAGCCACCTACACCGAACAAGATATCCATCGTTACCCGATGATGGGGTTCACATTGCATTTTTTGAATCAGAAAACGCGCCAAAACCGTCCAGACTGGCTGACATGGTTGTTGGGCGGTTTGGAGAAGACCCTGGAAACAATGAAGGTCTCCTATTATCAAATGGATGAAACGGAGCTGTACAGTTTGTTCGTCGACCTGAAGCTGTATCCGCAAGCCGAAGTGAAAAAAACGATCTATCTGGTGTTCCAGCAGTTGTACCAATGGTATGTCCGGGGGAACGATCAAGTCTCCGTCCGCGTTCACATTGGGGGAGACGAATTATATCAGGAACTCTTGGCACATCATCTGGAAGCCGTGTGACTTGCTCCACACGGCTGTAGCACCAAGAGCACTCCCTTTGGTCGCCGTGCGGTCAAGTCACAAACGCTAAAGCCGGTTCCTCTAACAGGGACCGGCTTTTTTGGAGGTTTAGGCTTCATTTTCTGTTCGATGGGTTAAAACCACTTCAGCGCCGAGCTCGGCTTCGATGCGGGAGACTTTAGAAGACTCAGCCATACGCCAGTAGACGATGAAACTCACGGCAATACAGGCAGCTACATAGTAGTAGAAGAGTGACTCATAGCCAATACTCTTGCACCATAACGCGATGAACTCCGCCGTCCCGCCGAACACCGCCACGGTGACTCCGTAGGGGAAACCCACGCCAAGGGCACGGACTTCTGTTGGGAAGAGCTCGGCTTTCACGATTGCATTAATGGAAGTGTAACCAGTGACAATGATGAGCCCCGCCATCATGAGCAAGAAAGCACCGATAGGGTTCTTCGTCTGTTCCAAGATCAGGAACAATGGTACCGTCAACAACGTTCCGAGGATACCGAAACTAATCAATAGCGGGCGCCGTCCAATCCGATCGGACAGCATACCGGCAAGAGGTTGAAGTACGGCGAATACCAGCAGGGCAACAAAGTTAATCCAACTGACGACCTCCTTGGGGAGTCCCACAGTATTCACCATGAATTTCTGTAAATACGTCGTGTAGGTATAGAAGGCGACCGTTCCGCCGAGCGTAAGTCCGACTACTGTCAGCACTGCCTTGGGGTGCTTCATCATAGCTCGAATCGTTCCAGCGCTAGCCCGGCTTTCAGAACCCATTTTTGAGAACTGCTCTGATTCGTCCATCGTTCGGCGCAGCCACAATACGACCAACGCCCCCATTGCTCCGATAACGAAGGGAATACGCCAGCCCCAGTACTTCATATCGGATTCACTGAATATTTGTTGGAGGATGATTTGAACACCCATAGCCACCAGCTGTCCGGCAATTAGCGTGACGTACTGGAAGCTCGAGTAGAATCCGCGGCGGCCGCTACTGGCCATCTCGGACAGATACGTTGCCGAGGTTCCATATTCTCCACCTAGAGACAACCCTTGGAGAAGACGTGCGAGAACCAGAATAATAGGAGCCAACACGCCAATGGTGTCATAGCCAGGTGTGCAGGCAATAATCAGAGAACCACCGGCCATGACGGAGATGGAAAGCGTCAACGCAGCACGGCGGCCATGACGATCGGCGTATCGGCCCAGCAGCAGGCTCCCTATCGGGCGCATCAGGAAGCCGACGGCGAAGATCGCCGCTGTGTCAAGCAGTTGGCTTGTCGTGTCTCCCTTTGGGAAGAACTCGGACGAGAAATAAACCGCGAATGCAGTATAAACGTACCAGTCGTACCATTCGATCAGATTGCCCACTGAACCTTTGAAGATGTTGCCTACGATGCGTCGCGTCTTTGAGCGCTCAATGGGTTGAGTCATTGTGAAATCCTCCTCTTGAAGTTTGACGATACTTCATTGACCTCGTCAAATGCTTTGATAACTACCAGAAACCCTATTTCTTTTCAAATAATATCATTCATCATTTGGAAACGAAAGTTTAGAATTAGTAGTCAAGATATTAATACATGTATATTCTGAAAACTTTGCACAAACATCAAACCAAACAGCCCCAGTATGGTGACCATTGTGTTGGTCATGATGTCGTTGCTTCGCCAAGTGTCGACCCCCTCACATAGACAGACTAGATTCCCCGGTATTGAAATGACTCTTACATGCGTTCCATGTTTATGGACGACAGCATCTCCCAGCTGTATCAGATTCCATCAGACAGCGAAACTTGGAGAGGTCCGTGATGCGATTTCCAGATACTATTGGAATAGTTCACCCACTCCGAACCGCTCCAACTCCCTGATCTGATTCTCTTCAAGTCCTGATGCACCGCGGACACCCGTGCGTCACCATACTCTTTCCACATGTCCTTCCCTTCGTGACGTTTCTGTTTTCATGATAACTTAAATTTAGAAAAAGTAAAAAGGGAAAGTGAGAGAGCGCCATTATCGGCATCTCCTGCCCAGCTGGATTTGCAAACCGATCATCCGCCCAATAATTAGAAATCTGAATAACAGTTTACAATTTGTTTCCGATCACATATAATACAGCAAAAGGAACATATATTCGGTTTATTTGTTGAGGCTGGAATGTAATATCGTTCTTACGTAATAAAAGGAGATGATTTTAGTGAGAGTTTCAAATCAAAAAATTACTACGTTTTTAATGTTCGATGGTAAGGCTGAAGAAGCAATGAATTTTTATACTTCATTGTTTGACCAGGCAGAAATAATTAGTATTACTCGTTATGGAGCGAACGAAGATGGTGAAGAGGGGACCGTGAAACATGCTACCTTTTCACTATGCGGACAAGAGTTTATGTGTATAGATAGTAGTGTGAAGCATGAGTTTTCATTTACTCCTGCAATATCATTGTATGTAACATGTGATACTGAAGACGAGATCGATCGGCTTTTTGAGAAGTTAACTCAAGATGGCGTAGTTTTAATGCCGTTAAAATCTTATCCATTTAGCGAAAAGTTTTGTTGGGTTATAGATAAATTTGGTGTTTCATGGCAACTTAACCTTGCAAAAAGTGAACTGGGGAAATAATTGATTATCCCCGTTTCTGGTGATGATCTTTCTAGGTCACACCGTTTAAGCATGGCGAAAGCAACCCCACCCATACCGCCGGAGCTGGTACGACACATCCTCCAGTTCCTAAGGATAGATGTTAAAATCTTCACGGTCGATTATTTGCCGTCTGTTTCTGCACAAAGGTGGTGCTGTACCTAGCCTCTTCTCCATTCCCTATGTGCCTTCAAAGTATATGCGGCTTCCACAGCCACACTGTCGAAAATGCGTAAGTTATGGCGTCATCACCAGCTTGCCCCACGTCTTTCGCCCTTGCAGCAGTTCCAAATCATCTGACAGTTCTTCGAATAAAAACTACTTGAAAATAAGTGGACGGATTTGTCCAGCTTAGTACAGCGACATCAGTTGTTCATATGCCTTCCTTCTGGCATCAGGCCTCGGAATAGACCAATGTACCCCAACGATGGAAAACGAGGAATTATGACCCTATCTGGAAAAATTGTATCGAGGCTCCAACGGAATCGATGCTGAAAGTAAGATGAAGGTGATCAAGCTGTTGTGGGACGCCATCGGCTCTGAGTACGGTGGTCGACATGAGCTATACGAGCGTAACTACGCTGGCAACCACGAAAAAGTCCGTCTGGAGAACCTGAGAAGCGCTTGGTTCAACGGACAAGCAGATGAATTCGAAGAATTTACGGAACAGTGCCTCAGCGAATACGACTTGAACTGTTGGACCGATCCCACCTGGATCAATCCCACCGACGTCAGTCGCGTGAAAGGGTAGTGGTGTGCTAGGAGCAGCCCCACCGTTATACAAATGTGCTGGAAGGAATAAACCTTCCAGCTTTTTCATTTGCCTACAAAGATCTCAATCAAATCTTTGAGTCCGCTGATGATGGCAGCGACCGTCGCCGAGAAGACAAGGATGTTTCCATACTTGGTTTGGAGATCTCCCAGTTTTTCGTTGAGTTTGAGCAGGAGCTGTTTTTCTACATGACCTTGCTCGACCTGTTCTTTCACTTGATCGGAGAGTTCGGCCACTTCGAGTATCTTCTCGTGTAACTCTAGTTCCTCTTCGTCTGGGCTATAAGACCATAATACCTCCCCCGAAGGGATGGCTGTTTCATCGTCTGTTTTTAGCCGGTGTTCCCTCCATTTCACCAGACACTTATCGAGTTGATCCTCGAGTTCACTCAAATGCTGAACGATCTGCCTTCCCTGCTCCAGTGTCAATGCAAGGGTTTCCATCTGGTTTCTCCTCTCTTTCTGATCTCCGCAAAGACTATTCTACAAAAAAAGACACGAACCCTCTCCTTCATTCGCATTAACGCCGTATATTCAAGTCCAAGTCCACGAGCATTTTCTGCTGGACAATCACTTTCCCTTTTTCAAGGACTTTAGAGAACCATTACCCTTACACTGCCGAGAGGCCGCCGTTGCCACCCGTTCGGCTCCTCCCCGTCCTAGAGGGGTCACCGAACCAAAAAAGAAAATCGTACGTTAAGATGATCAACGGAACAAAAACCCCGGTCCGTACCGGGGTTTTTCTGTGGACTAGATCTGCAATCGGCCCCTCCATCCCTAATTCTGTTGTTTGTGTTGCTTTTTCAGTTCTTTGAAAAGGAAATATCCCACTATGAGGATCGCTGCAACAATTGCTGCTTGATTCACATAAGGAGCAGCGATTTCTTTCACTTTGTCCCATTTGCTGTCCAGCTCCATACCCAGATATAAAAAGAAAATAGACCATGGAATAATGGCCAAAACGGTATAGAGAGTGAAACGGGCAAAAGACATCCCGGCAATTCCGGCAGGAATCGAGATGGCATGTCTAACTACGGGGATAAATCGTGCTGTGAAAATGACTCCTGTCCCATAGCGGGCAAACCATTGTTCCGCGATATCTAAGTGCTTTTTATTAATCAGCAAGTACTTTCCGTATTTTTCAAGGAACGGTCTCCCTCCATACCGACCTATCCAGTACAGAAAATGTTGAGCGATTGTTCCACCAATCGTTCCGGCAATAACAGCACCTACAAAATTTATCTTGCCTTGGGAGACCATATATCCCCCATAACTCAAGACAATTTCACTAGGAATTACCTCCAGCATAAGACCAATAGCGATTCCAGCATAACCCAGATCGGTAAGCCATTGAAGTACTTGAGAGATCAACCCTTCCACTGAAATCACTCCTTCTTGGTTTTTTAATCTGGTTCCAGGGGGATCTTTGGAACCAATAAAAAAAGGCTTCCCAAAGGGAAAAAAAGTTCGCGGTGAAAAATCTTTTTTCGACACTATATCTAACTTGTTTGTTTCGTTCCTTTTTTCTTTTCTAGATCCACCAGACCAACATACCCGTCGAGACTTACTCCCCATGTGTGACAGACGACTCCTCAGCTGATCTCGGAAGCGGGATCTCGTCTCTTCTCGTCTTGGTCAGGTAGATTACTAAGCTCAAGATCGTTACGAGGAAGATCGCGCTGGTTCCCACTGTACCTAGACTAAGGCCACCCTCATCACGAGGTTGTGACAGGTAGTCGCCAAGAGAAGCGCCAAGAGGGCGAGTCAAGATGTAGACAATCCAGAAGGCAAGCACTGTACTCAGCTTGAAGCGATAGTAGGCGATGGTCACCACCCCAATCAGTGCGGGGAACATGAGCGCCGACTTCCAGTAACCCAAGTTGAGACTCTCTGCTGTGAGGTCACCGGCTGCAGTTCCCAAGGCGAAGGTGAACAGGATCGCCGACCAGTAGAACGCTTCCCGCTTGGTTGTGTAAATAGAATGGATGGACAGTGTCTTCTCACTCGCGTACCAAGCCACAAAGGTCACCAGCAGCGCGAGGGTGAAGGTGATGGTAGTCGTCTCCAGAGTGACCCCGAAGTTGTCCACGAGGTTGTCGCTGACCAGCGTACCGACAACGCTAATCAGCACGACCGCCAGCCAGTAGATCCCTGGCACGTACTTCCTCGACCTGAACTGGAGGAACAGCGTGATGAGCAATAGGCCACACATGACAAAGGTCGTGTTGGTCAAGCCCAAGTTCAGCTTAAAGTTAAGGAAGTCTGCAGCCGTCTCGCCCACCGTGGTTGACAAGATCTTGATGATCCAGAAAAAGATCGTAACTTCTGGAACCTTGTTCAACATCTGCCGACCTCCTGTGATGCTCCCGCGGCTTCATCAGAAAAGTATGAATAATTTTCTATATCCAGCAACACCCCTCAAATTTTATCAACTACAAATTCAAACTTACACTATTTACATGAAAGTCCAATGAATGTCCAATGAAAATCTAATAAGACAAGACGTCCTCAGCCAGCCAAACCACTGGTCATTTTTCTTTTGGTGTTTTCGATATGGAGCCACTCTGCAAAAATGGTTTCTCTCTTGTCTCAAAAACAATCGTTTTTGAGACAAGAGAAGCCTTCCAGAGTGGCTCCAAATTTCGTGAACTAATGAAACTAATATTAGGAGATGAATAATCCCCTTGATTGGGGGCTAATCATAGTATTGAGTAACTAGCTTCCCACAACTCACCTCCACAAAATCGTGGAGGTTTTTTTATTTAATTAGGAGTTATCGGACCAGAAAAGAGAATTGTACGCTAAGCATTCCTGTAACAAAAGAAGAGGCACTTTGAAAAAAGAAAGTACCTCCTGTTAACATACGGGGTGTCAGGTGCTAGCACTGACCCCTGAATAACAAGGAGGTACTCACATGAAGTATAAACAAAATCGGAAATTGGAGCAAATCACGGAATCCACCCTCATTGTCGGTGCGGACATCGCCAAGAAAGTTCATGTGGCCCGGGCACAGGACTTTCGTGGAATCGAGTACGGGTCGCGCTTGACGTTTGAGAACACTCATGCCGGATTCAACCGGCTGATTCGGTGGATTCGAACACTCCAGGCAGAACATGAGAAAACGCACGTCCTTTTTGGATTGGAACCAACCGGCCATTATTGGCTGCCATTAGCTCAGTTTCTTAGAAAACAAGGTATCCAAGTGGTGTTAGTCAATCCCTTTCACGTCAAGAGAAGCAAGGAACTCGACGACAATTCACCGACCAAGAACGACGTGAAGGATGCCAAGGTCATCGCTCAGTTGGTCAAGGACGGGCGGTATTCGGAACCCAATGTGCCGACCGGTGTCTATGCCGACCTACGGATCGCCATGATCCAACGCGATCGGTTAACAGAAGATCTAAAGCAGGTAAAAAACCGGATGCACCACTGGTTCGACCGGTATTTTCCCGAATATCCGGCAGTGTTTAAGAACTGGGAAGGGAAGGCTTCCCTGTACACGCTGAAGCATTTTCCACTTCCCAAGGACATCCTGGAACGGGGAGCGGAAAGGATCGCAGCCGAGTGGAAAACCGTCGTTCAGCGGGCTGTGGGTAGAAAACGCGCCGAATGGTTGGTACAAACCGCCCGGAATTCCATTGGTTTAACCGAAGGTTTGACGATGGCCCGGATGGAGCTGCAAATGCTTCTGGAACAATATGAGTTTTTGCGCCGGCAAATGGATCAACTCTCCACCAAAATCCAAGAGCTGCTTCAGTCCATTCCCGGTACCAGGGAGATGCTGAGTATTCCCTTTGATCGGATGGGCGACCGTAGCCGGGTTTCTGTCGGAAGTGGGCCCCTTGGCGGCCTATGATCATCCTCAACAGGTGATCCGCCTGGCAGGATTGAACCTTAAAGAAAACAGTTCCGGGCAGCACAAGGGACGCACTCGCATCACCAAAAGGGGACGACCTCGTCTGCGATCTCTGTTGTTTAAAGCCATTCTGCCGCTGACGGCTCACAATCCGGAATTTCGAGCATTACACCGGTATCTGACGACGCGGCCGGAGAACCCGCTGAAGAAGATGCAGTCCCTGATCGCTTTGTGTTGTAAGTTGGTTCGCGTGTTGTTCACTTTGGGGAAAAAGCAGAAAACCTATGACGCACGCAGAATGTTGGGAGACGTTCGCCTTTCACAGATACAAACATCTGCTTGATCTCTTGTGATCTTGATTCCTTTTTTATGGACAAACGAAGCGTAGAGCCGGGACGAATTCGGTCATACGGGCACGACCCTGTCGCTAAGCATCCCCCTGGCCTCCACCCCTTGGCAGGTTGAACGAAGGAATGTGAGGGCGAAGACCCTGTGAGACATGGGAGGGCATACCGCAAGGGTATTGTGGAGATTCGACGCGCGACCATATTATGGAAAAAGAGCCTGACACTTTATTTAAACGTCGACTAAACAGCCAATTTACCCCTTTCTTTCAAACATCCTCCGTCAAGTGGGTTCGTTTGTCCCCCTAAAAAAGGGAGAATGGAAGAGAATGCGTGAGATCTTCATTATTTTCTTGAGGGAGTAACCAATTGAAACCAACAGGTGGTATTTTAATACATAACCCCCACCGAAAACGGTGGGGGTATGCTGACTCGGGCTCATTGTGTGTAAATCCTGTTAGAAACCAAATCCAACGCCGGCAAAAACAAAAATTGTTGCGATTACCAACAGGAAAATCAACAAGCGACGCAATCCGAAACCAAATCCGCCGAATCCGCTCATAATAAACCCCCCTTTCTCTCTATATAGTGTAGACTATTCATTGATCCGTACTATAGAGACGGCGCATACATAGTAAGTCCGAAATTAAACGAGCACCCACGGGACTTCAGGAAAAAACGTGAACACAAATGTTGAGGTAGCTAAAAATAGTCCGATAAATAAGATTAGCGGACAAAAGGAATAGCCCTTTCTCCTTAATCTCCGTATATCTTCCCCATCTTATCCTAATATATATACAAAATCCCAGCGGAAAACCGCTGGGATTTTAAGAGGAGTTAGAGTTGGGTTCGGATGGTTATGGCTAGCTTTGGCTGGCTTTCCTGCTGATCTTCCTGCTGGTAGCCAACTAATGTATTGTATGAAAGTTGTTTAAGGAGAGTGATAGGGTTTAGCCTGTTTTCTCCGTGATCTCTGTCTATCTTTCTCCACATTCTCCCAAACTATTTAACAAACCCAGGGCTTTTTTCACTGGGTTTGTATATAGCCTCACCCAACATAAGTTGGGCTCATTGTTTGTGAATCCTGTTAGAAACCATGGGTCTCTGACGGATCTAAACATCCCTCATATCCACCTCTGATAACCCGTATTCATGCTTCCCTCCTTCCACTTTCATTACCAGCTGGCTTTTTTTACGCTGGGAATCTGCCCTTTATACGCCAATTCACGTAAGCAAATCCGGCAGAGGCCGAACTTGCGCAAGACGGCGTGTGGCCGTCCGCACCGCTCACACCGGTTGCAGGCGCGCGCTTTGAATTTCGGTTTACGCTTCGCTTTGGCGATCATCGATTTTTTGGCCAATGGGATATCCCCCTCCTTTGCTGTTTAGTCACGTTCACTTTTTATTACTTGCGAAAGTATATGCCCAGCTGCGAGAGCAGTTCACCTGCTTCTTCGTCCGTGTTGGCGGTGGTAACGATGATAACGTCCATTCCCCGACTTTATCCACTTTATTGTAGTCGATTTCCGAGAAGATCAATTGTTCTTTCAATCCGAGGGTGTAGTTGACGTGTCCGTCGAAGGATTTCGGGGACAACGGTTTGCGACGTGTTTTTCGCTTCGTGATCCATTAGTTGATCACATAGACTTCGTTCCCACACCGTTGGTTTCTCCAAAACGAGTGCTGATTCCATTCGCTTCAGTTAATCACTTAGACCAGGGTTGGGACGCCGTCTACATCGGGAACAACTGCTGAAAAAGCCTACAACGTTGGCCACATCACCAAGCAAGGAGCTCAATGCCCCTATACCCAGGTAAATCAAAGAAAAGCTAAAGCTTCTTACCTATTAAATATCAAGTTACAGCAAAACCCGGCTGTACGCCTGAATATAGCAATGAATACACCAAGGTTTTTTTGGCGGAACTGTTAACCGCAGGCATAGGGATACGATGTGCAGGCAGAGTTTAGAGCGATGATGAATGTACTTCTTCTAGGGTTGGGGCGTTTTGGCGAGCTAGCCGAAGAAGAGGGAAGAATCGTGTACCTAATCCCAACCGTGGCCGTGCAGCCAACCTCCTTCGTGCGCGGGCTGTAGCCAAACAGCCTGCGTTCTGTTTCAAATTCCGCAAGAGACTCAAACACATGAAATTTAGTTTTACTCCATTACTTGTGTTATCCATGTTTTCCAGAGACTGCGGAAGCTTATGCCCTTTTCGTGGAGAATCGTCGGTGATTGATGCTATCTCAAATCATTAAGTTGGAATTTAGAAAGGTATCTGTCCAAAAACACTTAAAATAGGAGAACACACTTACCACTTCCTCACCAGCGAAATAGGATATACTGAATTACTGAAGGCGAAGATAGTTGCAATAACAGAAGTTGGATTGGAGGAAAAAACCCTTAAATTGGGTGATGATCCTTTCCCAATATGCCCTTTTTGTATTTTTAAAAGGAGGATGTATAAGTGGATTCAATGATAAACTTTGATCATGAACGAAAATTTCTAAATAAATGGGAGATGCATAAATGGCTACAGTCCAATGATATTTCCCCTGGTTATCTTCCGGACACCATCTTTTATGCCGATTTCTCTAATATAGAAGAAATGTTAAATCGATATGGACGTGTCTATATTAAATCTGTAGCTGGTTTTGGTGGAAAAGAGGTCATTTATTTAAGCCGCCGGGAGGACAGAAACGATTATATATTAAAAAAGGAACAGCATCCTATCCAGGTTGCCGATTCGATAGATTCCATGGTTTTGCCACTGAGCGAAAGTGAAAAATATATCGTTCAACAAGGGATTATATTTAAGAAATATAAAAACAGACCCATCTGTATTCGTTCACATTTAATTAAAGACCCCAAACGCGGATGGGTTTACATTGGTGACCTTGTCCGGGCTGGGGGAGAAGGGGCCGTGGTTTCCAATGTAACAATAAGTGGTGGGGAAGTATTACCAACTTCTTACATTTTCGAAAATTATGATAATTATCTGAAATACAAACTATATATGGTTAGTCAAAAGATTTGCCAGTCCCTTAATGTAATTTATGAATTTAAAGAAGTTGGGATTGACTTTGGCATTGATGAGAAAGGGGATATTTGGATTATTGAAGTAAATACCAATGATGCCATAGGCGGGCCTTGCCACTTGCTTTTTTCAAAGTTGCCAGATTGGACCATATACAATAAATTGCGTAAGATGACAGCAGAAATAGCCGGAGTACCTGACATTATAATGAACTGGTTATTTACAGATGAGAATCAATAGCTTCTGTCGTCTTCAGGCTGATTATTCGCTTGAATAGAGCAGTTTGAATTGTTCTAACGACATCTTTCGCTTCACAAGGGTGGTGGTGCCGACGCTGGGCAGTTCCATTTTCCGCATCCTGATGGGACTCTTGACCGACCGAATCGGTGCCAAGCGCACCGGTCTGATTGGAATGGCTTCCACGATGGTGCCGCTCTGTTTGCTGTGGTTGACGGGCGACAGCTGCCCGAGGTGTTTGCCGCCGGTTTTTTGCTGGGGATTGCCGGCGCCAGCTTCGCCGCTGCCATACCATTGGCCAGCCGTTGGTATCGGCCGGAGTATCAGGGTTTGGCGATGGGGATTACGGGAGCCGGCAACAGTGGTACCGTGTTGGCCGTCTGGTTTGCTCCTCGGTTAGCGTGTCTGGCAGTTGGCATGATGTGTTCGGACTGGCGATGATCCCGATCGGATTGGTCATGATCGTTTTACTTTCTTTGCCAAAGATGCTCCCGGTCAACCGCCTGCACAACCTCTTTATTAGTATTTTTCCTTATGGAAAGAAAAAGATGCGTGGCTGTTTTGCTTCTTTTATAGTGTCACGTTTGGTGGCTTCGTCGGGTTTTCCAGTTTCTTGCCGATTTTGATACATTATCAGTACGGCCTCAATCAGGTGGAGGCATCCAGTTTTGTGACCGCTTGCGTGTCGGGCAGTTTGGTTCATCCGATCGGCAGTTGGCTGTCCGATCGGATCGGGGGATTCGCATATTACTGATCCTGTTTCCAATTGTTGCCTGCTTGATGGCCTATGCCGCCCAATTGCCTACGTTCGCTGGATGAGGGGACTGCTGATTATGACAATGATGGGACTGAGTATGGGCAACGGCGCTGTCTTCCAATTGGTGCCCCAGCGGTTTGCTAAGGAAATCGGTGTCATTACCGGAATGGTCGGCGCGGCCGGAGGAATCGGAGGATTTTATCTCCCGTTTGTTCTGGGCTCGCTTAAGGACGTGACTGGCACCTATGCCACCGGCTTGTGGGCAGTAACAGTAGTAGTGGCGCTGGCGTTCATCTCCATGTTTGTGGTCAGTCGGCGTTGGCGTCGTTAGTGGGCGAGCATCGCCGGCTGACAACATCGCAGCATAAGGTGGGATGTGGTATTATGATAGGATATCTCGATTATTTCCGTAATCGCAACCAAAGTGAATCGAGCCCACATCTCACACAATGCCCCTATTGCAGTATTCATGGCACCAAGTGGATTTATGAGGACCGTGGGCAATTTGCTATGACTAACCGAACGGTCATCCCCAACCACCAACCGAACATCCTTCACCATAAACGAATATCTCAACCCTTTGTTTTTTTTGAGGATGCTATTCATCTATCATCCATCCTTCATATAATTAATGGTTCTCAGGTAACTTTCCAACGATTTTAAAAACCTTTCGATATCTTTGTGGGTGATATCTCCCATATTGGCGATTCTGAACGTTTCCAGCTGCTCAAGTTTACCGGGGTAAATCGTGAAGCCTCGCCTGTATAAATAGTCGTGCATTTCATTGAAATCGAATCCGTCGCAATCCGGTTCGAGGATGGCCGTGATGATTTTCGAATGGTGTTTTTCCGGGACGATATACTTTAATCCAAGCCGGGAAATCCCCTTTGTTAACGTTTCCCAGGACTTTACGTACCTCGCGTATCTCCTTGCCACCCCTTCTTGTTTTAACTCGACAATCGCTTGTTTGAGAGCATACAGGGTTTGAACAGGAGGCGTGAAGCGCATCTGGCGGGTCTTTAAAAAAAACTGATATTGGTCATACAGATTCAGGTAATAATTTCGTGGTTTTTTGTTCTGCACGCATTCCAATTTGTTTTTATCCGCGATGACAAATGCGACGCCTGCCATTCCTTGAAGATTCTTATTGGAACTTGAGGCCAGGAAACTGATATTCATCGTCTTCATTTGGATCGGAATGGCGGCAAATGAACTCATGGCATCCACGACCATATCGATTCGATGTTTCCTACATAGTTGCCCAATTGACTCGATATCGTTTAACAGACCAGTGGTTGTCTCATGGTGAACGACGGCCAGATGGGAGATGTTTCTGGGAGAGTGTTGAATCCATTTTTCCAGTGCGTTCAAGTCGATGCCCTTATCCGGTGGACTGTTAAATTCCAGGAAGTTCAACCCATAGGCTTCCGCAATCTCGCACATCCGTTTGCCATAAGCGCCATTATTGATGATGACTAGAATATCATTATCCACAACGGAACTTAAAATAGATTCGACCGCCGCCGTACCCGAACCGCCGAACAATACGGTGGTATACTTCTCCGGATCGGCAACCAATCGGGTCAGTTCTGTGGATATGGAACCCATCAGGTGGCCAAACTCGGGTTCACGGGGGCATATATCAGGAACTACCTGAGCGTATTTGACACTGTCCGTCGTTGTGGCGGGTCCGGGATTCAGTAAAATATTTCTTTTGACCATCCGCATAGGATTTCCTCTCCGTTAATCTGGCAAGTTGTTTTTAATAAAAATCTGCAGTCTCTCTTTCACTTCATACGGTTTTATTTTGGGGCGGCCCAGCTGACTCTGGGAGCCTTTTGAAATTCTCATATAGAGAAAAGTCAGTCCTCTGCTTTGCTTCCATTCCTGGATGGAGGTTTTTAATTCTTCTAAGCTGTGGATGTAAATCGATTTCGTGTACCCGCAGAAAGCTGCAATCTCCATGAAATCAATATTATGCGAAACAGTGCTTTGCCCCCCCGTCGAATCATGGGTTTGATTGTCCAACAGGATATGGAGCATGTTATGCGGACTGTAATACCCGTTGGTAGCTAAACTCCCCATGCGCATGAGCAAAGAGCCGTCTCCGTCGATCACGACGATATCCAAATCTCTTCGGGTTAGCGCCATACCGAGTCCGAGAGAAGCGGCACATCCCATGGAGCCGACCATATACAGGTGATTTGGGGCATCTTCGATTTCATACAATTCCCGGCCTGTTTTACCGGTTGTGGCAATCAGTACGGTTTTGTTGTCTTTCCATACGCTGATGATTTGGAGCGCTTCATGCCGGCGAGGTAATTGATCCGTGAACGCTTCGTTTTTCATCCTTTTTATACGGTTCAAATGAAGGGAAAGCGTTTGTTTTTTCAGGGGTTCCTCAGCAAATGTCCCTTTTCTGACAACGAAAAAGAAAGGTTGGTTGTTGGCGATCCACCGATTGGCCTGTAACAGTTGGAGTTTGGCCTTATTTAGGTCCGATGAAAGAATCTGCCATTTCACTTGCATCAAATCGAGCAGTTCGGTCGTGATTTGCCCCATCAGCTCATGTTGTGGTTCATCAGGGATTCCCGTTTCTCCCCGAAGGCTGACAAATCCAAGAACCGGAATTCGAAACGGATAGTTAAGAGACACCAATGGGGAAACCGCGTTGGTCAGGCCCGAATTCTGCATCAGGACCACGGCTTTTTTCCCTGCCAAAAAGGCGCCGGCAGAAATGGCAACCGCATCTCCCTCATTTGCTGCTCCAACATATTCGCATTCATTGATGGCGTAGTTAATCAGGTTTTTCAAAAAGGAGCACGGAACCCCACTGTAAAATGAAAACCCTAACCTCTGAAGTTCTTCCCCGAATGCTTTCGTATGCAGCATCAGTGATCACCCGGAACTTTTTTAGAGGGAAGATATTTCTTTTCCGCCGCTTGAAGCTCTTCCACCCCTTGCAGCCGGAAAATCTCGTCGACGGTTGCTACGTTGCCTTCTACACCGATGAGACTTTTCTCTTGGTAAATTTGCCGCGATATTTTTTTCATTGCGTCAATGGACGCCCTCACATTATGATTGGCCCAGATGACGAGATTGACCCCCAGCTCATGGAACCGATGCGTCGGAGTGGCATAATATTTTGTGGGCACAATAACTACCGGGTGTCTTCCGTTCCATTCTTTCATGAACGCTTCAATTTCTGTGATGTCCGACCGTTTGCTGTGGATCAGGATAGCATCCGCCCCTGCTTGCCGGTAAGCCTCCGCGCGTCGCAACGCTTCATTCAAACCCCAGCCCGCAATAAAAGCTTCCACCCTCGTGACTACAACAAAGTCGTCGTCCTGTTGGGTGTCTTTCATCGCTTTGATCTTGCCACAAAACTCCTCCACGTCTGCAAGGGGTTGGGATTCGCCGTTGATAAAGGAGTTGGTTTTCGGGAACAGCTTATCTTCAATGCAAACGCCCGCTATATTTCGTTGCTCTAATTTTTTGACCAGCCGCCTGGCGTTATTAAAGTTTCCGTATCCCGTATCTCCGTCCAGCAAGATTGGAATGGATGTAGCGTCACTCATAAACTCCAAAACATCCAGTACTTGAGTCCAGGAAGCTTCGTTGTTATCTCTGACGCCCAGACTTGCGGAGATGGAGAGTCCGCTGGCCCAAATCCCTTTAAAGCCGGCTTCTTCCACGATTTTTGCAGACAAACCGTTATGTGCTTCCATGATAAAATCTGGATTTTTTGAGGAAATCATTTCTCTTAATCTCGTTGTTTTTTTCATCGAACGATCCTTATCCTTTCTATATACTTTCTAATATATTCCATTATGTTAATTTTTTATAATATGTACTGAGCTGATCATTTGCTTAGACTCCTACGAAAATAGCCGTGCAATTCCTTCGCATCCCCGAAACTCCGCTCAATCGTCTCTTTCTCTCGCTTGTAGAGCGCTTTTCCCCGCTCGCTTAACCGGTTTTGACGAACCCACTCCTTAGCATCGAAAGTTGCGAAGGGCTTCTTCCCTTTCATCTCATCAAAAGATCAAAAAAGGAAGAAAAAGAAGGGAAAAACAAAAATTACTACCACGATTACCAACAGGAAAATTAACAAGCGACGCAATCCGAAACTAAAAAAAGGGAAACCACCAAATCCGAATCCGCTCATCATAAACCTCCCCTACCAAATAGCCTTCGCCTTTAGACTATTCATTGATCCGTAATGTAGAGACGGCGCATACATAGTAAGTCCGAAATTAAACGAGCGCCCGCCTTCAGGAAAAATTGTGAAGGACAAATGTTGAGGTAACTAAAAATATGCCCACTAAATGGGATTAGCGGGCAGATGTCCGGACTCTAGCAGAGCAAATTTTAATACGCCCATTTCGTACTTGTGCAAC
>NZ_JANRHH010000017.1:2915-12132 GCF_030433435.1 Polycladomyces subterraneus | reverse complement strand
CAAGCGGATCTGTCCGCCATCTCTTCCTTCACACCAAGTCGTGCGTTTGACGCAATTGTGTCAGCAATGCTTCTAGTTGTTTGAGATCGATTTGTTGTTGCGCATCCGACAACGCCACCGAAGGTTCCGGATGCGTCTCTACCATGATCCCGTTCGCCCCCGCAGCCAATGCCGCTTTAGCGATGGGCAACAGGATGTCTCGACGACCGGTGGAGTGACTGATGTCTACCAGCACGGGCAAATGACTTTCTTGTTTCAAGATGGGAACAGCCGAAATGTCCAGCGTATTTCGAGTCCATTTCTCAAATGTGCGGATGCCGCGCTCGCACAGGATCACTTGCGTGTTGCCGCGGGAGACGATATATTCTGCCGCGAACAGGAACTCTTCCAGTGTGGCCGACAAGCCACGTTTCAGCAGCACGGGTATGCGAGCGGAGCCTGCCACTTTCAAGAGCTCAAAGTTCTGCATGTTGCGTGCACCGATCTGGATCACATCCACATACTGCGTCGCCATTTTGATATCGGCCGGATGTACGATTTCACTGACCACTTTCAAACCGAATTCATCTGCAACCCGGCGCAGGATTTTTAGCCCCTCTTCTCCCAAACCTTGAAAGTCGTAGGGAGACGTGCGCGGTTTGTACGCACCTCCGCGGATCAGACGAAACCCCAGTTTGCTCATCGTTTGCGCCACTTGCCGAACCTGTTCCTCCGATTCGACCGAGCAAGGTCCCGCCACCAGGACATTTTGTTCCCCGCCTACCGGAACATCGCCCACCATCACCACGGTGTCTTTCGACTGGCGCTTCCGGCTGACCAACAACACCTTCTTGTGGTCATCTTCTAGCAAGCTCAATGAAGCCTTGAAAATCTGCTTAAACAGATGGCGGACCGTATTGTCGTCGAACGGCCCTTCGTTATGCTGCACGATCCGTTCCAGCATGTCCCTCTCCCGGATCGGGTCGAATTTTTGAACACTGTATCGCTTTTTGATTTCTCCGATTTTCTTTACCACCGACGCACGTTCGTTGATGATGCGAAGCAGTTGCAAGTTGATTTCGTCCAGTTGCTTTCTCAACTCTTCAAGTTGGTGACTCAATTCTCTCCCCACCCATCCCTAGAAAAATTATCGCTTATTATACGCATAACGGCGTCGGATGTCACTCCTGACCGGGGAAATGGGCGAAAGAAATAAAGGGATCAATGATGAAGGGGCAAGTGACTTGCCCACTGCAAAACATCCTGGTTCTGGGCGAGAGATGAGAAAAATTGCATATGCGGCTGTTCCCCCGGCGATGACGACGGAAGTGGGAATAGGCAAAAGGAAAAGTTTCGTTCTTCGCCCTCACATTCCTTCGTCCAACCTGCCAAGGGGTGGAGGCCAGGGGGATGCTTAGCGACAGGGTCGTGCCCGTATGACCGAATTCGTCCCGGCTCTACGCTGTTGTCCATAAAAAAGGGATCGAGATCACAAGAGATCAAGCAGCTGTTTGTAACTGTGAAAGACGAACGTCTCCCAACATCCTGTGGGCATCATAGGTTTTCTGCTTTTTCCCTAAAGTGAACAACACGCGAACCAACTTACAACACAAAGCGATCATGGATTGCATCTTCTTCAGCGGGTTTTCCGGCCGCGTCGTCAGATACCGGTGTAATGCCCGAAATTCCGGATTATGGGCTGTCAGCGGCAGAATGGCTTTAAACAACAGAGATCGCAGACGAGGTCGTCCCCTTTTGGTGATGCGAGTGCGTCCCTTGTGCTGCCCGGAACTGTTTTCTTTAAGGTTCAATCCTGCCAGGCGGATCACCTGTTGTGGATGATCATAGGCCGTCAAAGGGCCCACTTCCGACAGAAACCCGGCTACGGTCGCCCATCCGATCAAGGGGATACTCAGCATCTCCCTGGTACCGGGAATGGACTGAAGCAGCTCTTGGATTTTGGTGGAGAGTTGATCCATTTGCCGACGTAAAAACTCATATTGTTCCAGAAGCATTTGCAGCTCCATCCGGGCCATCGTCAAACCCTCGGTCAAACCAATGGAGTTCCGGGCGGTTTGTACCAACCATTCGGCGCGTTTTCTGCCCACAGCACGTTGAACGACGGTTTTCCACTCGGCTGCGATCCTTTCCGCTCCTCGTTCCAGGATGTCCTTGGGAAGTGGAAAATGCTTCAGCGTGTACAGGGAAGCCTTCCCTTCCCAGTTCTTGAACACTGCCGGATATTCGGGAAAGTACCGGTCGAACCAATGGTGCATCCGGTTTTTTACCTGCTTTAGATCTTCTGTTAACCGATCCCGTTGGATCATAGCGATCCGTAGGTCGGCATAGACACCGGTCGGCACATTGGGTTCCGAATACCGCCCGTCTTTAACCAACTGAGCGATGACCTTGGCATCCTTTACATCGTTCTTGGTTGGTGAATTGTCGTCGAGTTCCTTGCTTCTCTTGACGTGAAAGGGATTGACCAGCACCACTTGGATACCTTGTTTTCTAAGAAACTGAGCTAATGGCAGCCAATAATGGCCGGTTGGTTCCAATCCAAAAAGGACGTGCGTTTTCTCATGTTCTGCCTGGAGTGTTCGAATCCACCGAATCAGCCGGTTGAATCCGGCATGGGTGTTCTCAAACGTCAAGCGTGATCCGTACTCGATTCCGCGAAAGTCCTGTGCCCGGGCCACATGAACTTTCTTGGTGATGTCCGCACCGACAATGAGGGTGGATTCTGTGATTTCCTCCAATTTCCGATTTTGTTTATACTTCATGTGAGTACCTCCTTGTTATTCAGGGGTCAAGGCCTTGACACCCCGTATGTTAACAGGAGGTACTTTCTTTTTTCAAAGTGCCTCTTCTTTTGTTACAGGAATGCTTAGCGTTGGATTTTTTTAATTGCTGGCGGTACCCTATATCGGATATACCGCTCACGGACGGGACGGCGAACCCCTTGGAAAGGGGGTGAAGCCGTGGACAGTTCGTCTACTTATTTCTGACTACCTGCTGAAGGGGATCAAATGAATACGCCTCTAGTGGGGAGTGCCACCATCACCATGGCCGTTCAAGGTAGAAGTACCCCGATTATCTCCGTCTATCTTTCTGCACTCCCAATCTATGAACAAACCCAGCAGTTTCCGCTGGGTTGTAAGAAAGGAGATAAAGTTGGGTTCGGATGGTTATGGCTGGCTTTGGCGGCTTTCCTGCTGATCTTCCTGCTGGTAGCCAACTAATTTATTTATATGTAAATTGTTTGAGGAGGGTGATAGGATTTAGCCTGTTTTCTCCGTGATCTCTATCTATCTTTCTCCATTTTCTCCCAAACTATATACAAACCCAGGGCTTTTGCCCTGGATTTCTCTCACCCAACATAAGTTGAGCTCATTGTGTGTAAATCCTGTTAGAAACCAAATCCAACGCCGGCAAAAACAAAAATTGTTGCGATTACCAACAGGAAAATCAACAGGCGACGCAATCCATGGTGAAAACCGAATCCGCTCATAATAATCCTCCTTTCTATATAGCCTTCTGTAAACTATTCATAGATCCGTAATGTAGAGACGGCGCATACATAGTAAGTCCGAAATTAAACGAGTACCTACGGGACTTCAGGAAAAAACGTGAACGCAAATGTTGAAGTAGCTAAAAAGAGTCAGAACATATCCGCCCTGTTCTGACAAAAAACGCCTATGTATTGATGGATACATGATAGGAAAAGGGCCAAAGTTCCATCTCCATAATGTTTTTCGGTACTATTTACAGTTTGATTACCACTTTTTGTGTAGATGATACCTAATTTGCTTTTCTCTCCCTCTACCCCAAATAAAAACATCACCATCTATGGGGTTATCTATATATCCAGGTAGTATAGTACGGTACCTCAGGTAAAAAGGGTATAATTGGTACAGTGGGTCTAATCGGTTCAGGTGGGTTATACAGTTCAGGAGAAAACCAATAGTAATGGTGTTTCCTCATAATTATACGATCGATCAAAGGATAGTGCATCATCGGCTGACACCACGTCGTAGGATGATAACACTCATGATCAATGGTTTTCAATGGTAGCCACCCCTTATCATATGTAGGGTTATGTATTGTTATTGTATTTGGGCCTACAGGTAAAGGAACCAGATGATATCTTAAAGCGTACGTGGGACATAAAGTCGGGAAACAGCGGGAGATTGATTTGTTGAACTAGGCTCGAAAACCGCTTTATGAGTATTTGCAAGAACGAATGAAAGATGAGAAATAGAAAGACAGTTAGTTTGTTTTCGTATCGCAGCGCTCTGATCGGCTGACCGAGGCGGGGATCCATCACTGGTGGCGAAAACTGAAAAAACAAGCCACGGTGGATGAATGGGAACTGATTCAGAACATTACGTTTCACGATCTGCGGCATGATTTTGCGCAGCGTTGCCGGGAAGCTGGATGGACATTGGAGGAAATAGCCTACTACCTTGGCCACATCACCAAGCAAGGAGCGACGCAATTCAGACGACCGCTCGCTATACCCAGGATAGTCGGGGGAAAATCAAGGAAAAGCTTAAGCTACTTACCTAATACCCTAATGCTTTACATTAGCATTCGTAAGAAAAATCAAGTTTTCTCTGATTGATAAAAAAAACGCCACTTCTTGAAAGTGGCGAATCCTTCCCCTGACTCAGTGGCCCTCATGAGTGATTTTACCAGATCATATTCGCGTAGCTGCTCATCAGTTTAAAATAACAGAATCGGAGTAATCGTGATGCCATTGGGACCAGATCCCACAGGCAAGGTTGCAAGTGTCAATCACCGATACAGTGCAATTTTGATTTGCTACATAGGCAAACAAAAGCCAGGCAGACTACCAAGCGATGAGCGAAGAACCGGATAGCGAGGAATTGGGTCACGGGCAATTTACTGCCCTATACACCTTGACAATTCGACTCGTTGCGGATTACCCCTGTCGTTATTCGTCGATGTCGCCGTATTTGTTTCGGTAATGAGACAAGGTCAACAGCGGCCATATGTAGCCGTAACTGTGATAATGAATGTAAAATTGCCCCGCTAAGCCGGCGCCTGTCGGGTATCGGAAGATGCGGGGATCTTTCTTTTCCAGCAGATCCAACAGACAGCGGACGCCCGCCTTAATCTCCGGGATCGGCCGGTCGTGCACCGCAATCAGTGCGTCGAGGGCCCAAGCCGTCTGGGAAGGTGTGCTGAAGGCAAGCGGTACGTACCGCCCCTCGCGGTCACTCCGACACGATTCGCCCCAACCGCCGTCCGAGCGTTGGACGGCCAACAACCAGCGAACACCCCGCCGTACTGTCGGGTGGCGCAAATTCCACCCCGCCGCTGCCAGACCGGTCAACGCCGCCCACGTTCCGTACACGTACGCTATCCCCCAGCGGCCGAACCACGATCCGTCCTGCCGCTGATGCTTGGCCAACCAGGCCGAGGCTCTCCTGATCACCGGATGGAGGTGATCCAACCCCGTATATCGGCACACACACTCCAGTGTTCGGCCGGTCAGGTCAGCCATGGACGGGTCAGTCCACACCGTGTGGGAATCGTGAAACGGCAGCAACCAACGGGGCCATTTCTTGTCCGTGTTTTTTTCAAATGCCGCCCAGCCGCCGTCGCGGTTCTGCATGGAAATCATCCAAGTCACGCCTCGCTCCCACGCTGACCGGTATTCGCCTCCCAGTTGAAATGCGGCCGGTGTCAACGCTCGTAAACAAACCGATGTGTCGTCCATATCCGGATTCAGGGTGTTGATATCGGAAAATCCCCATCCTCCCGCGGGAACACCCGGATTTTTCAGCGCCCAGTCCGACCGTTTCGTCTGTTGACGGGACAACAGATAACGGAGACTCCGCTTGATGACAGGATGATCCGGCTTTACACCGCTTTCCAACAATGCGTGTGTGATCAGGGACGTATCCCACACCGTCGAAGTGGTCTCCTGTAAATGAAGTCCTTCGGCCAGCGGGTAAGCAAATGCCCGTAATCCCTGCATCGCGCGCACCAACACCGGATGATCCTTGGGATAGTTCAGTGCCAACAAGGCAAACACCATCAAAAACGTTGTGGTGAAGTAACTGTACAGCGTGCCGTCCGGTTCCAACCGTCCCAGCATGAACGCCTCCGCCCACTTCAACGCGGCCTCACGTCTGGACGACGCCCCGAATGCTCCGTCGGGAAACGATGAGAATGCTGCGTTCACCCACTCGTTCAACGGCGAATCCGACAGGATATACGGCAACTCATCCGGCTTCGACCCCTCCCACCCGGACAGATCGGGCCGTTCCGGAAGATAGGCCGCATATTTACGATCCGCCGCCACCAGTATGGGCACCACATGCACGCGGGTAAATCCGACAAAATCAAATAGATTGACAGGAAACCACAGAGGTAACAGCATAAATTCCGTCGGCACCTTGGGATGTTGATCCCAGGGAAGATGTCCTAACAATGACAGGACAACTTTGGTTAGTGAACCCGCATGTCGTAAGCCACGTCGATGCCGTACGTATTTACGCACCCGCTTGACGACGAGGTTCCCTTTTTTCCATACGCCCGCATACATCAGTGCCAAGATGGCATCCACCGTCGCCGACAAATTTCCCTCCATCTCATCCTCAAACACTCGCCAGACACCATCTTTGTCCTGTCTGGCCAGAATCCGCTCCACCAGGCCCTGTGTCAACCGTTCATCCCGCACTTCCAATAGCTTCATCAGCAAGATCATATATGCGTCGGTCATCACGCCGCTTTCAAAACAAAACGACCAGCGACCGTCTGTCCCTTGGCACTGCAGCAAGGTTTCACGTAAACGGCGGATCGTCGCCTCCACCCGTTCCATCAAGGACATGCCGGCTCCTCCTCCATGCTTTCTCCCTGCTACAACACCTTATTCATCGGGGGAGAAAAAAAGAAAAAGGAAGGTTTCACCTATTCCCAGCTATTTGGAAGGAACACTATTGGGTCGAGTAACCAACCTGGAGGCGAAAGCTGAAGGGGAAAACATCATGTCACTAAAGTGGAAACGGAACAGAAGACGTGTATGGCCGGGTTCTGCAAGACCGCGTGGCATGGTGAAAGCTAAACTGCTTGAACCTCGTTTTCAGTGGCACAATTAATCGCCCATCGACCACCACGTCTTATGTTGATGCTGTCTGTTTAGGGTGTGTTTAGCTTCTGGCAGCCCGAGCCTTCCGACAGAAAGACGTTGAGGAATGACCTCACTCAAGGAAGCGAACGAGGCACCTAAACCACGCTGAAACGTCTGGTACCGAGGGAATGTGGGATCGCCTAAGACGCGGGTCCTAGGGTGAGGGAGTCTATAGTAGTCTAAGAACGGAAAAGCCGCTTACACGGCGAAGGGAGACAGGTGTTCCGATCTCCATTAGGGAGGTACGCGAGTTGCGAACAGCTGAAACGATCCTATCATAAAAGTTGGGTGATCCTTTTAACGGAGGAACCAATCTACCGCTGATTTTGGTTGGTCTTCGAATGGAAAAACTACCTTATCGCTTCACTTGGTTGCCTACGTACACTTTTAAAAAATGCTGGTAGTATCCCTTAATGTACAGGGGATTGGTAAAATTGTGTCTAAAAAATATGTCTAAACGTACCAGCCTAATTTCTGTGCACGGACCGTTTAATTATCCTCGCTTCCTTAGGATTAATCACGCCTTCTGCCACCATTGCGTCGATCGTCTTGTATGACAGTTCATTCCAGCGTGGGGATTTCTTAAGTTTTTCGATTTCCTCCTTCGTGAAAAAGTGATAGGGAAATTGTAAAGTGTATGACCACAATCCCGTCAGGCCGTATTGTTTGCGAATCCGCTTACCCTCCGCAAACAGTGTTTTGATTTTCTTCACGCTGACTGACTTGCGGCCTACCGTTTGGTTGATGATATCCACCAAATTTTTATAAACAGTATCTGAATTCATTTTTTCCCCTCCTATTGACTTCGAATAATGGCGGGCGTTCGTTGTCTGCTGGATCTGCTGGAAAAGAAAGATCCCCTGGCAGAACAACGTTGAGTGCATCGCGGGACGGTTGTGTCTGCCTATGAAGTATTGCGAGACCGGGATCATTGAACGATATCCAGGAAGCGGGTCCTCGTGGTCCTGGAGGTCCCTGCGGTCCCTGGGGCCCTTGAGGACCTCGTGGCCCCCGTGGTCCCCGAAGTCCTCTTGCAATGGCAATGGCTTTAGTTATAAAGCTCCTTTTTGGTGGATTTTACTAGATTATATGTTGATAAATAATTTTTGGTGTAGTCTATCAAACTAATTTGTATTAAAAAAGGCAGTGAATGGTCATCCCCTGATTTTATGTTGCCCTCCCCAGTTCGTCATGTCTACTTTTTAGTCTGGCATCATCTTTTATGCGAAAGCAAGTGAAATCGAGATGAAAGGTAAGGCGAGTTGAGCCTCGCTTTTTAAATAATGTATTTGTTCTAATCATTGAAACATTGCTCAACAAAAAAGGCTGTTGACCTTCACTGTCAACAGCCTCAGGTTCTGACATACGTCAGAACCTTCCCTTTAGCCGAGATTGCTAGAAGTAGTTAGTTCCCCGATTATCTCCGTCAATCTTTCTGCACATTCTCCCAATCTATGTACAAACCCAGCGGTTTCCGCTGGGTTGTAAGAAAGGAGATAGAGTTGGGTTCGTATGGTTATGGTTGGCTTTGGATTTCCTGCTGATCTTCCTGCTGTATTATATGTATATGGTTGAAAACGGTGATAGGGTTTAGCCTGTTTTTCTCGTGAACTCTGTCTATATTTCTCCACTTTCTCCCAAACTATAAACAACAACCCAGGGCTTTTGCCACTGGGTTTGTTTATAGCCTCACCCAACATAAGTTGGGCTCATTGTGTGTAAATCCGTTAGAAACCAAATCCAACGCCGGCGAAAACAAAAATAGTTGCGATCACCAACAGGAAAATCAACAAGCGACGCAATCCGAAACCAAAATGATGGAAACCACCAAATCCGAATCCGCTCATAATATAAACCTCCTTTCATGCAATCTCGCTTCAGACTATTCATTGCTCCGTACTGTAGAGACGGCGCATACATAGTAAGTCCGAAATTAAACGAGCGCCCGCCTTCAGGAAAAATTGTGAACACAAATGTTGAGGTAGCTAAAAATATGCCCACTAAATGGGATTAGCGGGCAGATGTCCGGACTCTAGCAGAGCAAATTTTAATACACCCATTTCGTACTTGTGCAAC
>NZ_JANRHH010000017.1:0-2784 GCF_030433435.1 Polycladomyces subterraneus | reverse complement strand
CAAGCGGATCTGTCCGCCATCCCTTCCTTGGAGGTGTACCTAAAGGAGTGTGCCATCAGATGAAACCAATTGGAGAAATAAAGGAGATCATTAGATACCCAGTTAAATCTTTTCGGGGAGAAAGCGTACAAAGGACGAAGGTAATAGAATATGGTCTCTATGGTGATCGCAGCCATAAGACCAAAAAAAGCCCAGCAATAAAAGCTGGGCAGAGGCTATTGACAAACCAGCGGTCTTTCAGCTGGGTTTTATATGTGAATTTGTTGAATTGATGGACAGAGATCACGAGACGTACACGTATGTGTTACAGTTCTGCTAACATTTTTTCGAGCTGGTCAAGCATTTTCTTCCAACCATATATCGCTCCGTTTTGCGCTTGTTCATCTTTGAATCCGGTTTGTTCGAGATGCAGATGGGTAGTTCCGTCCGGAGCTTCTTTCAAAGTCCATGTAACCGTAGTACTTTCCGAACCGCTTACCCAAGTGTAAGATAACCTATGAGGCTCGTCTACTTCGAGTACTTCGCAATCTACAATTCCATTCCACCATTCTGTCGGCTCGGTCCGAAACTGAAATTTATGTCCAACGACCGGTTTAAAATCATTATCCATCCCTATCCATTTCGCAAGAGTAGTCGAATCTGTTAAGGCAAACCACACCTGCTTGATTGGACTCTTAAAGTGAAAATCTAGTGAAACGTCCGGTTTCATTTTTTGTTCCTCCTGTAATAAATGTTTTAAAAGGACCATTTTTTCTCTCCAGAATTTTTCGTAAAAAGATACCCAATCCTGAATTTCTTTCAATGGAGCGGCATTCAGCCGATACCGCGTTTCCCTGCCGACTCTTCGGTCGGTTACGAGACCGGCATCTTTAAGGATCGCCAAATGCTTGGAAACCGCTGTACGACCCATTTGAAAATGAACCGTTAACTCATGGAGAGGCAATTCTTCCGCATCTGCCAACAGACGAAGCAGTTTGCGCCGAGTTGGATCGGCAACGGCATCAAAAACATCCCGCTTTTGACTTTTTCTCGTTTAAAATCACTCCCTCCTCATCATTCCTAAAAATGACACCGATTAATCGGACACCGTTTGGTGTCGAATTCATTTTAGGACACCATTCGGTGTCATGTCAAGTTATGTCATTTTCCATTTATTAGGCAGATGGTACCAAATTCGATCGATGCTACCTCTACCCCAAAAGAAGTGATTAAGAAGTGGGTAGGAAGAAGTCCCGTAAATTTCCATTTGCCCCCCATCATCTTAAATAGATAGAAAATTATTATTATCAGATAATTTATCAGCTTACAAAAGGGAGGTAACTGAGGAGGAGGAGTGGAGAGCCCGAGGCCGAGCCCCCGGGCGCCGGGTTCCAGCGGAGCCGAACGGGTGGCTGCGGGCGGCCGTCTCGGTGGAGTACGGGGAGGAGAGAAAAAAGAAGCTATGTCATAGTAGAAACAGGTTGGCTTTTTAAGGTGCGGTTTTTTTACTTGAAATCAGAGAGCTCAACCTAGATTTCGACAATTTTTTACTGATCTATTTATTGATCATATTACTGACTATTTTACTGACTATCTTACTGATCTACTTACTGACTAACTCGCTGAGGCGTTTATCTTTACCATATCCAGTATGAATTGTGTCTCCTCACCAGATTCAAAAAAGTACATTTCTGGAGTTTCCTTGTCAGTTAGCTTGGTACGATACTCCCAAATGGCTTACATGTTTTTCGCCCGTTTTTTGCTGTCCGTCACCCAAATAACCTGGTTTTTCTGATGATCCAAAGGTTCAAAGCTGTCTATATAACGCTTAAACTTCCCCAGCTGATCCAGCCACTCTTTTCCTGTGTCATCTTCAATCCAAAACTTTTTCCCGTGGACGACCAAGAGTGCATCAGGGCGGATCAGTGAGGCCCGATCCCTTATTTGGCGTTTTGGATCTTTCCTCCACTTGTCATGATACTTCCATTCCCAATGCCGATACAATTTATAGCTGGCCTCCTGAGTCGGGTACCACTTAATATGTGTACGATCAACTTGCTTCAGCAATCCCCGGTAATGCTCCATTTGACCGCCAGTCACAGCTTTTGCATTGCCGCTATACCCCAACAGCTCTTGAGCATATTTCAGGCCATTCGACCCTAAACCTGTTGTCAAACGCCATTACGTTCTCGATCGTGTCCCGGAGGTTTTGCACGCCCCCCGCTCTGCTTGACAGAACGGGCATTTAAAGACCGCCAAGCCAGGTTAATGCCCTTTTTGTCTTTGTACTTGTCCTCCTTTTCCGAAATAACGGATCGAACCTTGCTTTATGAAATGATAGATGGTGGATCCAAATCGTTCTTGTGCAGGAAGCAAAGATCCGACGCTTCTCGATTGCTCTTCATAAAAAACAGCGCCTGAAGGTGATTTCCTCCCAAGCGCTGCGTCGTTTCAAAAGGCCCTTTCCACGTGGTCGATTCGCACCGGTTGGTTTTCGCCCGTCAACAAGATGGAGATCACATCAAAGCGAATGGGAAGATGGCGCCATCCACGAGCTTGCACGTAGTTTGACACTCCACACGGCTAAAGCCGTGGGATTCTTGAGTGGTTAACGCCCTCAGTCCATTTCTGTTTCGGGCAACCCTCAAGCTAGGGCTGTGTCATCAGCCCGTCCCACCCGGTTAGCACGTACCCGAATGGGCGGCACACCTGTTACCAGTGTGCTAGGCTACTAACCCTGAAATGGCTTTGGCGATGTTGATCGCCCCATTCAGATCAGCGTGGATGGTGTATCCGCACTGTTTG
>NZ_JANRHH010000016.1 GCF_030433435.1 Polycladomyces subterraneus | reverse complement strand
CTTGCTGGTCGCCTTGTTCACGTCGGGATGAAGCAAGAGCCAGTTTGCAAACTCCGTGTTGATCTGTGTCATTCGTTCATACATGGCTTGTTTTAATTTGGTTGGTTTGAATAGTTCTAGCTTGAGTGTGATGGTGGGCATCCATTCACCCCCTTTTCTTTTGTTCTTCCACATATCGCTGGATCGTTTCTCTTGAAACGTTTCCAGCCGTACTAACAAAGAATGAGCGTATCCACAAGCTGGGCAAATGAGACAAGTGATTAAATTCGTGCCTTGTCCCATGGTTTTGGTTTTATCAGTATTTTATTAATAAGCAACAACAAAAAACAAAAAATGTTGCTCTAAACGCCCTCTTCAGAAGGCACCGAGCAACGCCGCCTTTCATCCCACATTTGAAACCGTGGGCGTTCAGGCGACTTTTTCTGTAATTGAACAGGCGAAGCAATCGAATCGTATGAAATAGCTAGCCATGGTGGGAAGTTCAAGCCAGAAATGCTTTAGAGAATCATTACCAACAAAGCAAAACCACCATCCATGTGGATGGTGGTTTTGCTTTGTTGGCGTGCCCTGAGAGATTCGAACTCCCGACCTTCTGATTCGTAGTCAGACGCTCTATCCAGCTGAGCTAAGGGCACATGGTTGGTGCGGACGAAGGGACTTGAACCCCCACGGTCTTGCGACCACAAGATCCTGAATCTTGCGCGTCTGCCAATTCCGCCACGTCCGCGTGTTTCGTTTTTGTCTTTCAATCAGCGGCGACATCATTTATTTTATTATAGCTTGTTTATGATGTCAATCCTTTTTTTGAAGAAATTTTTTTCTAGATTTTGGAGGCGGCACCCGGATTCGAACCGGGGGTAAAGGATTTGCAGTCCTCTGCCTTACCACTTGGCTATGCCGCCTTGTCGCATGATCGACAGTATCCTGTCGCACACTAATGTGAAAGGAGGGGTATCCATGATCCCGTTACACTCACCCGTCATCGAAAACCTACAGGGACGTTATGCCGACGTGGAATCCCTGCTTGATAAAGAAGGGTTCCAACTGGGCGGTGCGTATGAATATGACCACGGTTACTTTGACAAAGCCCTAGACTGGGAATCAGATGCGCATCAGTCTTATTTGCGCATTCCTGTTTCCTCTGTCAAAGGGCGAATCGGTGACTCCAACGCCACCGTCAAGCTCGGCCGGCCTTTTGTGCTGCGTCACGAATACCAAGCCGGACCGGACGACAATGCCGACACCGGTACCTTTTCCGGCTTGATCGACCAGTTCCAAGAACCGGCTGTCAAGGACGCTCCTGTCGCTGAGAAATGGATCGACAGGGCACAATCAGCACTTCGTGAGCTTGAAACCCGGATTGACCAAGAATTCCGGAAGTGATTGGCAGGGGCGGTAGGAATCGAACCCACACTGGAGGTTTTGGAGACCTCTGTTCTGCCATTAAACTACGCCCCTCCACAACCAGTGGTGCCGATGAGAGGACTCGAACCTCCAACCTACTGATTACAAGTCAGTTGCTCTACCAATTGAGCTACATCGGCATGATGGTGGTTCGGGACGGAATCGAACCGCCGACACGAGGATTTTCAGTCCTCTGCTCTACCAACTGAGCTACCGAACCAAGGCGAAAATTATCCTAACACAGTGAAGGGGGATCCGTCAACCGGATTCCTCGTTTTCAAATTGTTGAAAAAAGACTCCTGTTATCCAGAAGTCGGCATGAAAATGGCGGAGAGGGAGGGATTCGAACCCTCGAGGCGGGTTTTGCCCGCCTACACGATTTCCAATCGTGCTCCTTCGGCCAGCTCGGACACCTCTCCGCGTTGCCTATAGAGGAGAAAAACCTGCCTGGCAGCGTCCTACTCTCCCAGGGGCTCCCGCCCCAAGTACCATCGGCGCTGGAGGGCTTAACTTCCGTGTTCGGAATGGGAACGGGTGGTTCCCCTCCGCTATCACCACCAGAC
>NZ_JANRHH010000015.1:625-1372 GCF_030433435.1 Polycladomyces subterraneus | reverse complement strand
GCGTGCCGGATCGGATTTACTTATATCGGTACGGTTGTGGGCGCCGGGTTTGCATCCGGACAGGAAATCATGCAATTTTTTACACGTTTCGGCTCACAAGGCATATGGGGCATCGTGGCGGTCACCTTGATGTTTTCATGGCTGGGCACCCGAATGATGGTGATGGGGGCAAGATTGAAAGCTGCCTCGTACGAAGAGCTGAACCGGTTTCTGTTCGGTCCCCGGTGGGGGAAATGGATGAACGGATTCGTGGGGTTGGTGCTGTTCGGCGTCACGACGGCGATGATGTCGGGGACAGGCGCTCTTTTTCGGGAACAATTGGGGTGGTCGTTTCACCTGGGCGTCATTCTGACCGCTGTGGTGGCCTTCGCAGTGATTGTTCGCGGGTTGGATGGGATTCTTTCCGTCAATTCGCTGATCGTGCCAATGATGTTTCTTTTTACCCTGCTCGTGGCGGTGAACGGTTTGGGGCGGCCGGAAGCGTCTGAGTGGTTGACGGCATCGCATCATGGCGGTGGACAGTGGTGGTTGTCCGCGTTGACATATGTGGCGTTCAATCTGGCGATGTCTCAAGCGGTGTTGGTACCGATGGGCAACGAAGTGTCCGATGAACGGATTCTCACGGCGGGAGGATGGCTCGGTGGAGTGGGATTGGGCATCATGCTGTTGGCCAGTCATTTCGCCATGACGTTGGAGATACCGGAGATTCTTCGCAGGGAAATCCCGATCGCGATGGTGATTGCCGCG
>NZ_JANRHH010000015.1:0-564 GCF_030433435.1 Polycladomyces subterraneus | reverse complement strand
TTCATCTCTGGTTACGTTTGTTCGCTGATTGGGTTTCCCACTTTCGTCGGATATGTCTACCCGTTGTTCGGATACTGCGGACTGGCGGCGATCGGTCTGTTGGCATTGAGACCGTATCCTCGCTGGTGAGGAGGCATCGTCATGAGAGCACTCATCATTGCACTTGTCGCCTATGGGATCGGCATGTTCCCCTTTTACGGGTGGTGGGTGGGAAGACGGATCAATGGGAAAGTGATCATGCATACCGGTCCTTTGCAGGATGTGGTGCTGTGGGTAGTGCTGGAAATGACCAAAGGTGCCTTGGCTGTGCTGATCGGGTTGGTGATGGGCGGATGGTTTGGTGCCAGCGTAGCGGCATTGATGGTGGTGGTGGGCCGATTGTATCCGGTTGTCCCCGCTTTTCGCAGTGGTGGGGGAACGGCGGTGGCAGCCGGAGCGCTGTTCGTGTTGAGTCCGATGCTGATAGTGGTGGGCATTTTGATTTATTTGGTCAGTTTGTTGCTGACGCGGTATCTGGGGATCTCGACCTTGCTGACCACTGTAGCTGTGATGATTCTATCAGTG
>NZ_JANRHH010000014.1 GCF_030433435.1 Polycladomyces subterraneus | reverse complement strand
TTGATCGGCGAGGTGATCCCGACCGACGGTTCCGGCTTGAATGTGGTGGGATTGAACGGTATCAGGTGCGAGATGTTGGGTACTGACAGCTTGATCTTGGATGTGGGAACCGGAGATGGATCCGGGTGTGAGATGGTCGGAAACCACGGCTTGCGGTGCGATTTTGCCAGATATAACTGCACCGTCAGCCAATTTATTGCTGTTGATGGCATAATCGATCAGTTTGTCAGTGGAGATTGATTCCGGGGACAACTTGGACGTGGTGATCGAATGATCTGCAATTTTTCCTCCAGTGACAGAATTTTCGGCGAGATGTTGTTCCTGCACGATTCCTTCCTGAAGATGGTCTGACTCAATTGATCGACGGTAAAGATGTTTCGAATGAATACTTTCTTTTTGAATGTGGTTACTTTTTATGGCCTGATCGTCCACCATATCAGACTGGATGGAGCGCGGTGCGATTTTGGATTGGGTTACAGCGTTGTCGGCCAAATGATGAGCGTGAATGGCACCTTTTTGTATATGTTCGTTGGAAACGGTTTTCCGTTGTAAATGCTCTGTGGTAATCGAACCGGGCGCGATTTTAGATTGGGTGACGGCACGCTCAGACAGGTGAAACTCGGTAACAACGTTTTCGGCCAGATGTTTACTGGTGATGGCTTGGTCGATAATCGCTTCACCGTGAACAGCATCGGGCGCGATTTTGGAAGCTGTCACGGAAAAATTGGCCAGTTTAGAGGTTGAAACGGATTGGTCTGCCAGTTTGGCGTTGGTGATGCATTCGTTGGCCAGCTGTCGCGACTCAATTGAGCCGGTTTTGATTTTGTTTCCAGCGATGGCCTCATCCGCTAGATGGTCGGTTTCCACATGGCCCTTGACCAAGTGTTTGGAAGTGATGGATTGCTCTTTGAGTTTTCTCCCGTCAATGCTGAGATCAGCTAACTTATCTCCGGTGACGCTGTTTTCCTTTAGGTGATCGGCATGAATTGCTTCCTTTCGTATTTTGTCGCCAGTAATGGCATCCTCCGCAAGGTGGAATCCCCGTATTGCACCGGATGCAATTTTCGGACCGGTAACGGCACCGTTGGCAATCTTGGCCGTGTTGACCGCACCGTCTGCTAAATGATCTTCCTTGACGGACTGGTACTGCAGTTTGGAGTCGTCAATCGCGCGCCGGGCAATTTTTTCTGCAGTGACCGCACCGTCGGTAAGATCATCGGTGTAGATGAAGGCTTTGGACGATTGGGAATGGAGGCGTTGTTTTTTTTGTTGATGGGCAGTTTGTTTTGCTGCAGGTCCGCCGCTTCTGGGAGCGGGGTTCAACAGGTCATCGTCGTAAGACGGTGACTCCATCGGCGTATTATGCATTTCCCTCGCTTTCAGTATTTCTTCCTGTTCTTTTTTTATGATTTCCTCCAACACCTGTTCGTCAGCCAGTTCGCTGAATTCTCTCGATGGAAAAATCGGTTCCCCTTCCAACAAACGAGACTGGATTTTTCTGTTGGAGAGGCTTTTGGATTTCTTTTTTCTCACTCGTCTCTCCATCCTTTCGCTTATAGAGTCATTCACCTATAGGTGTATTCATCAAGGGTAAACATGGACACCGGAGAACCGAAAAATGGGTGGCAACAATAGGCTTATATTGAAGATATAGGATTAAAATTGAATTATTATACAAATATTTTCTTTCATTAGGTATGAATGGAGTATATTACATAAACATGACGTGGGGATTTATGTTACCATAGACAAAGATTTTAGGTGATGCCTGAAACCTTAAAAAGGGAGATGGAGAAAAGGAGGATGTCATGCGTTTTCAACAAGCGTTGAAAAAGTCGTTTCTGTCGGTGACGGTATCGTTGATGACGGTGATGGCACTGCCCGCAGGGATCGGTCATGCCGCACCGCAACAAACTGCGGTAACGCCGTCCAACTTAAATGCATACAGTGTGGTCCAACAAATATTCCATCAATATGGAATAGATGGAACATTTATTCAAAATAATACTCAGAAACAAACGGTTGCCGATCGGCAAACGAATCAGCAATCTCAAGTCGTTTCGCGAAACAACAAACCGTCTCAACCAGCGAATCCAACCAACTCGACTGCTTCCTTGGCTGACCGGATTATTCAAACCGGGGAAAAATACCTGGGGACTCCCTACAAATATGGAGCGCCGTCCGGCCAGACAAGATACTTTGACTGCTCGTTGTTTGTACAAACGGTTTTCAAAGAGAACGGCATCAATCTTCCCCGTTCTTCCCGTGAACAAGCGCTGGTGGGTACGTATGTGCCGCGGGACCAACTGCAAAAAGGCGATCTCGTTTTCTTCACGGCTGGTCGTTCGGACGGAAAGATCGGTCACGTGGGGATCTACGCTGGCAATAATAAAATTTTGCACACCTATGGTCCGGGCGGAGTACGTTACGATAGCATGAGCACTCCCTGGTTGGACAAGACGTACGTCACGGCCCGTCGCGTGATCCGATAAGACGCGGACAAGCCCTTTGTTCCCTGGGAACAAAGGGCTTTTGTTTTTGATCGCGTTTCGCTAAACTTGGATCAGCTCGTCACTTCCGAGGGGTTCCAATTGCCGCCAGCCAGCCATAAGGTCGGCTTGCCCGTGGGACCGCGAAACAGACGAAACGCCACCAAACCGGAGGAGAAGCACAATTTAAGGCTAGGGATGTTATCGCAGGCAACGCGGGTATAGACTTTTCCCAGTTCGTCCATTGCATGCCTGAGCAAGGCTTCCCCAATCCCATTTTTTCGAAAGGCAGGATGTACGGCGATCATCGATTCGTCCAATCCGTAGCGTCCAAAGACGATGATGCCGACGATCTGTTTTTTTTCAAAGGCGATGGAGGCTAGCGTGCCTTCCGGATGTTGTTCGTTCGATAGTTGTTGAAGCCATCGAAGCGCTTTGTGCGTGATTCGTTTTTCCCCATATTTCCGGAAAAATGAGAGGATTTTGAGGTGGTGTTGAGATAATTGCTTGGGAGTGAGCATTTGTACATGCATGGCGGTTATGCCTCCTTGCTTTGCTTGAATCCACTGAGATAGAGGCAATAATGGATCAATCGAGCCAAGGACAGGTGCCGAATGTCCGGTTCATCGAATTTCATTGGTTTGGCATTGGCTTCGAAGAACCATAATCGCCCGTCTTGTTCGATGCCCAAATCCATCGACATTTCCCCCAGGTTGCATTGTTTTTCCGTCTCGATGTGGCGGGCGATCTTGAGTGCCGTCTGCTCAATCGCCTCTTGGATCTCGGATTGGCGGTTCCGAAATACGTCCCGCAATACTTCGGGGGCGGGTGCGATGGATCCACCCATGGGAACATGCGTGGAAATAGCGTCCTGTCCTGCAACGCGAATCCCCAGGCCGGTGACTTGCCAACATCCCGTTCCATCTTTTTGCAACAACAGTCGCAGATCAAATGGGCGGTTGCGGTAGGTAGCCAGGGGAATGCCCTGTTGTAGAATGTATTTTCGGTGATACGTCAGGGTCTCCAAAAATTGCCACAACGACTTTAACTGAGTCGTATGGTATCGTTTTTTGCCATTTCGCGTTTGATGGATGACTTCATACCCGTTCGGCTTGCGAATGATGCGGATCATATCCAGCCCTGCCTTCCCGTCGACCGGTTTCAAAAACAAAATGGGATGGCGCTGAAATAATTGACGGCATTCGGTTCCGTTGTTCCATTGAACCGTTTCAGGCAGAAAGGGTTGAGTCTCATCGGAGTTCATCAGATATTCGTACAACGTCCATTTATCGAAGAAACTGGGGTTAAACAGCTGAATCCCAGGCGTATCCAGGAAGAATTGGATCGCGTCTTGCTCTTCATGTCGTTTTTCCGAAAGGCGGTTGGGGATGCGGTTATATACGATGTTGGGCATGGGCATGGTAGCCGGAATCCAGCGTATTTTCTCCCCGTGATCGTCCAGCAGGTAACCTCGAACGGAGGAAGTGTAGGGATTGATGCCGCGGGGGGTGACGACGAAAACGGTCACCCCGAGTTTGCGACCCATCCGAATAATGTCGATAAAATTGCGCTTATTTCCTCGAAAGTCGCGATTTCCGTCGGAGGTGAGGATAGCGACGAACGGTCCGGCTCTGTATTCATCATCATCACTGGTGGGTAATATCCAGGCGGGAGTGTATCGGGTGTTGCTGCTGCTGGTTCTTTTCTGTACGACGGGAATTTTGGCTTTCCAGCGTATTCCCAAAATAACCGATAATTGTTCGGGCAACGGTTTCGGCGAGTACCGCGGATGAGGGATGAACGCGACGGGGGTGGTCGCATTTTGCCATGCAAACCAACCAGCATTCGCTAACGCCACCGATCAACATCCTCTCTACACGAAATTGGCGAGTCTCAGGCTGTATTCCGTGATGTATCGGGCCGATTTGCGGCCGGCATCACGCAGGTCGGGGTGGAGAAAAATGTGGCGTCCCGGCTTGGCGTTGACCTCAAACAGCCATACTTGATGATTTCGATCGACGCCGATGTCTAGTCCCAACTCGCCGAGGGGACCTTCAATCTGCTCCTCCAGCACTTCAGCGATGCGGATGGAGGCTTCGTGGATCGCTTCTTTGACATATTGCTCCTGTTCACCGAATATCTTTTGCATCAGCGTGGAGGTCGAAAGCAATTGACCACCGGTACGCACATGGGTGGTCACACTACCGAAACCCGCCACTTTGGTACCGATGCCAACCACCTGCCATTGACCGGATTTGTCTTTGTGCATATGCACTCGAAAGTCGACCGGGCGGCCTTCATACTTGATCAACCGAATGCCTTGTTGCACTAGATAACGTTCAAAACGGTGTAATTGCTTGCCGAAATAATATTGGATCAGCTTATCGAGCGAATGGAAACGGTGCAGAATATTTTTGTTCCCTTCGCGAAACCGGCAATAATAGCCGCCTGTCGGATGCTGGGTGATGCGAAAGATGCCAAGGCCCAGGCTGCCTCCGTTGGGCTTGAGATAGACCATTTGGTGCCGATCCAGCATTTCCTGGATTTTATTGATGGAAGGGCAAAGTGCGGATTCGGGGATGAATGCAGCGGTTAGCGGGTGATTGTGGAGCAATTCGTGGATGGACCATTTGTTGAAAAATCCTTGGTTGAAAACCTGGCAATCGGTCAACGATTTCAACCGGTTGAGGCATTGTTTGACGTGAGGTAACGATTCGGTTTTGCGATTAGGTACGCGTTCGTAGACCACGTCGGGGAAAGGAGCCGTCAGACGTTCCCAGTGAAAATGCCCTGTCTTGTCTTTTCGAATGAACCAACCGTTGATCACGTGGCGCTGCCAATCTATCATTTCAGGAGTGAAAACATAAAAATATGGTTTTTCATCCTGTCCGGCGACGAGGAAGTTGCGAAACAAGTGTGATCGGATGCCAAACGGTGAATCGGTGGAGCCAGTAAAACCGGTTGTCAGTATGGCGAGGACCGGTCCCAGTTTGATGCACCGATTTTGGAATGAGACCCGTACCTCGCCAAAGTAAGGAATACTGAGCTGTCGGGCTGTTGCAACGGGAAGATAAATAATCGGTTCACGCCTCCTAATGCTGACCACGTGGGTGATCAGCATTTTGTTTCCCAACGAAATTTTGACGGATTGTCCGTTTTGGCATCCCCATTCTTCCATCAGCGGTTTTGTGAGGATGACGGTATTGGTTGGGGCATTTGATAAAGGAAGTATGCGGCAAATAATGGAACTCATAGTGACCCTCCTACTTGCCCGTCCAACAGAGCCCGGGCATATCGCATCGGCAACTCAATGGAACGACGGCGGACTTCTTTCTCACCGGTCAACATAAATACGCTCCGTCCCGGCTTGGAATTGACCTCCAACAGCCAGACACGGCCCTGGGGATCGACACCGACGTCCAAGCCCACTTCCACCATGCGACCATGTCTAGACTCGATCCGCATTGGAACTTGCGTAGACAACCATTGCAGTTTTTCGAGGATATCTATCCGAAGTTCCGGTGTGTATTGGCGGGAGAAAAACCATTCGGCCCTAACGGCTTTCCCTCCCCCGTGAAGATTGGACGTCAGTGTTTGTGGTTTGCCCATGCGGACAGCCATTCCGGTTTGGACCCATTCTCCTCTTTCACTTTTTTGCATCAGGATCCGGATGTCGAACGGTCGGCCATCCGTGGTATACAGCGGCAGATACGGTTGAACAACATAACGGGAGCCGTGAGTGAATCGGGATATCCACTGCTCCATTTGGGAGCGGTTGACCAAATGGTGATCAAATGTCCGGTTGTCGCGTGTGCGACCGCGCACGCGAATACCATCTTTTCCGGGAAGGATGGCCGCCACTCCTCTACCGTGACTGCCGCCGTTGGGTTTGATCACAGCGGAACGGTAGCGCCGTAGGATCGTGTATAAATCCTGCATGGTCGTAAGACGTCGGGTTTCCGGGAGATGAGGTCGAAGATCGGGATCTTCAGCCAGAAACGCATAGGTTTGCCATTTTCCGCCCAGCGGCCTCCCCAATAGACGGATTAGAGGATCGTTAACCAGCTTGTTAACGTGGGGTTTGTAGTCCAGATAGTGACGAGTGTTGGTATAGTAACACCGATCGTAAATCAAGAGGGGAAGTGGGAAGCTTGAAGCGATCCATTGCCCGCGCCGGGTGGAATACTGCCAGGCGGAAACGGAACGTCGCTCCCAGTCGACCTCTTTGGGGCAAAAGACGATAACCCGTATTCCTACCTGCTGACCTTCCAAGGTCAATTGTTTGAAATAGGCGGTTTCATGGAAAGGCGGGGTTCCGCGTGTCTTACAAACGGTGATCCCCAGTGTGGGCGTTTTGTCCTGATCACCGCTCATCGGGCTTTCCTCCTGACAGGTTTGATTTGCGTCTATGCTTGATATTACGTCGCCTCTTCGCTGAAGGAACCAAACCGCAGAGGTGGCAAGTGTAATCAATCAGTCGGGAGACGGATGGCCGGGTGGCCAAAGTGGGATTCGTTACCGTATCGTCTGTCTTGGATGGCTTGGAATTGATCTCCAGTAACCACAGTTTGCCCTGGATGTCCATCGCCAGGTCGATTCCCAGTTCTGCGTAATGACCGTCGGACAACTGCTCAAATGTCTGGGCGATCTGTATGGCTTTGGCGCGAAGCTGTGCGGGGGTCGGCTTGTGGGGCACCTGCAGGCTCAGCAGCACTTCTTCTGCTTTGCGCAATGTGCCGCCCCGAGCAAGATTGGACACGATGTCCTGATCGTTGGCGACGCGTCCCACGGTGGACGTGACCGCCCATTCGCCGTGAATATTCTTTTGCACTAAGACGCGGAAATCGATTGGGCGCCCATTCTCTCTGACCAGCGTCAGTCCCTGTTGAATGATGTAAGGAGACCGTCTGATACGTCGTTGCAATCGCTTCACCGCTTCCGGGACGGAACGTACCGTATGCGTCAGGTTGCGCGTCGCAGAGGTGTATTGGCACGTGACGCCCCCACCATGGTTGGTGACGCGAATAATGCCGTTTCCCAGGCTGCCATTGGTCGGCTTCAAGTACAGACAGGGGTATTTCATCAACATGATCCGCAAGATATTGGGGGAAAACGGATAAGTTTCAGGCAACATGGCCCGAATTTCTGGATCCCGTTTTAAAATGTCGTACACTTGTTGTTTGTCCAGAAAACGCTCGTTGAAAATGGAGATATGATGCAGATTGCGCAGTTGCTGGATTTTTTGTTGCAGTTTTGGTTGCGCTTCGATACGGCGGGACGTGATCCGGTTGTACACCACATCTGGCAGTGGAAGCAACACCTTTTGCCACTGATTTTGCTCATAAACCCATCCCTGAACCGTTTTGTTCTCCAAGAGGATTTCTTCCGGTCGGAGAACGCTCACCACAACACCGCGATTTTTGCCGGCGAGGATGCATTCTTCCAGGAAGCGGGTCATCGCCCCGAAAGGCTGGTCAATTTCGTTTTCCTGTACGTCTTGGTTGATCAGGATGCCGAGAATGGGTCCGAATCGTAACACGCGCCCCTTCGGATCATATCGCGCGTTGATGGACAGTTGCTGTGTCAGGTGGAGGTGATGCGCCAGCGAAGCGCTGATGCGAATCAGAGGGCTTTGCGTTTGGGTCAATGCGACGAGACCTGTTCCGGCAGCCGAACCGAAGGCGGTCCATATGGTGTGCTGCTGCAGATGGAGCTTTCGGGCCAGATGACGGCTGATGACCATGTTCATTTGCGGGGGAAAGTATCGGTTCGGCACGATTTGAATTTGTACGCGATGTTGCCCCATGACGATCCCCTTCCGCTATATTTGGCTAATGTATCGTATGTAGGCATGTATATGCAGGTGAAAAAAAGGGGCTTGCCTATCGAACAGCCTGCACGTGCGGGGAGGGACTTTGTCTCTTACGGCAAACACGTTACAATGATAGTGAAGTGACGAGTGCGTGTCCGGTCAATCATTCATCAGGTGTCAATACTTCCCGCCCCGGTTGACTTCGTGCAGGGTGCAGGTGGAGCAAGCCGGGATAGGGCGATGCGACCCGTATTTACTGGACACGCTCAAAACCAGAAAAGATCGGGAGGGAGCATCACAGTGAAAATCCTGTTTCACGGGCACAGCTGTTTCGAGCTGGAACATGACGGCAAACGCGTGATCATCGATCCGTTCCTGACGGGCAACCCGAAAGCGACAGCCAAACCGGAAGACATCCGCGTGGATGCCATTCTGCTGACCCACGGGCACGGGGATCATGTCGGCGACGCCCTCCAAATCGCCAAGGAAAACAACGCCACGATTATTGCACCGTTCGAGTTAGCCACATGGTTTGGATGGCAAGGAGCCAAGGTGCATCCCTTGCACATCGGCGGAGGTCATACGTTTGATTTCGGTCGCGTGAAATTGACGCCTGCTTTCCACGGCTCCGGCTTTATCCGTGAAGATAAGCAGGAAATTATCTATCTCGGCATGCCAGCCGGCCTGATCGTCACCATGGGGGACTATACCATCTACCATGCGGGAGATACCGGTTTGTTCTCCGACATGAAACTGATCGGTATGCAACATGAAGTAGATGTGGCCATGCTGCCGATCGGGGACAATTTTACGATGGGACCCGAAGATGCGTTGTTGGCGGCCGAATGGGTGGGTGCCAAACGTGTAATTCCCATGCATTACAACACCTTCCCGTTGATTGAGCAGGATGCCGACGCTTTTGTGAAACGGTTGGAGAAGAAAGGCATCCGGGGTGTCATCCTGCAAAGCGGGGAATCGATCGATCTCACTCGATAAAAAAATGTAAATGCGATGTAACCTGACTGTAATCTACTTCTATTACGATAAAAAACAGGATGAAAACCCCCTTCATTGAGACGGAGCCACACCGTCTCTTTTTTTTTGCATTTCGTCCGAGGCCTGTACGTAAAATGTAACAACGGTGTGCGGGAGGGATGGTGCATGTTGCGGAACAAGCACGGCTTATCGCTGGTGTTGACGTTGACGATGATGTTGCTGGCGATTCCCCGTCTGCCGTTTTCCGCCGAGTGGGGATGGGGTTCATGGTTTGCCGTATTGTGGACGTCCTTGGCCGTGCTCGTCGCGGCGGCCCACGGTTGGATGGCCTGGCGGACAGAGCGGGAGCGCGAACGGCGGGAAGAGCGGGAGCGGAGACAACGGTGGCTGGAAGCACAGCGGACATGGAACCCCCGTCTGTCGGGCAGACAGAAGCGGCGTATGGGATAGGACAGGTTGGTGAAACATATTCCAGCAAACAACTGTTGAACGATGTTGGAAACCGGCGGAAAAATTGCACGCCAATGTTGAGGGATGTATCGTGTTTCAGTTTGAAACGAAAGCTGTTACTTGGTAGAGAGATAAAGGAGAGTCGAGACTCTCCTTTTCTTTTTTTGGACTGTATCTTATTTGGTGTATAATGTTATATAACAGGATCAACAATTTGGGGGAAAGAAGGGATTCGTATGCCCACCAAACATGAGCAAATTTTAAAATATATCGAGCAATTGGAGGTCGGCCACAAAATCTCCGTCCGTCAGATCGCCCAGACGCTGGGGGTCAGCGAAGGGACGGCGTATCGAGCGATCAAGGACGCCGAGGTTCAGGGACTGGTCAACACGATCGAACGCGTCGGCACGGTTCGGATCGAGAAAAAACAGCGTTCGGATATCGAACGACTCACGTTTGCGGAAGTGGTCAATATCGTTGACGGCCAAGTGTTGGGCGGTCGGGGCGGATTGCACAAAACCCTGAACCGGTTCGTGATCGGTGCGATGAAACTGGAGGCGATGATGCGGTACGTGGAACCGGGCAACCTGTTGATCGTAGGAAACCGGGACAATGTACACCGCATCTCCCTTCAGCGTGGCGCCGCAGTATTGATCACAGGCGGCTTCGATACGACGGATGAAGTGAAGGCGTTGGCCGACGAGCTGGAGCTGCCCGTCATCTCCTGCAGTTATGATACGTTCACCGTGGCGTCAATGATCAACCGCGCGATCGACGACCGTTTGATCAAAAAGGAAATCCTGTTGGTGGAAGATATGTTGTCCCCGGAGCGCAAGCCGGTTGCTCTGCATATGGACGACCAAGTGACACGATTCCACGAGATGGTGCAACAGACGGGGCACAGTCGTTATCCAGTTGTGGACGACGGAAACAGAGTAGTCGGCATGGTGACCACCAAAGATGTGATGGGGCACGATCCAAAAGAGCGGCTGGAGAAGGTAATGACCAAATATCCCATCACCGTGACGCCGAAAACCTCGTTGGCATCGGCGGCTCACGAGATGGTATGGGAAGGGATTGAACTGTTGCCTGTGGTCAACGAACAGCGCAAGCTGTTGGGTGTGATCAGCCGCCAGGATGTAATTAAATCGCTGCAATATATGTCCAAACAGCCGCAAGTGGGGGAAACGATCCACGATCTGATTTTCCAGGGGTTCAGCGAAGTGCGGGAAAAAAACGGCCAGGTGGCGTTTCGAGGAATGGTGACGCCACAGATGACGGATTCGCTGGGAACGCTCAGTACCGGTGTGCTGACCGCTCTGATCACGGAAGCGGCGAACCGCGTCCTACGTCGCCAGCGGCGCAGCGATCTGGTGCCGGAAACCCTGACAATCTATCTGTTAAAGCCAGTACAGTTGGAGAGCGAAATTCAGCTCGTTCCACGCATATTGGAGATGGGACGCAAGTTCGCCAAAGTGGATATGGAAGTTTACCACGAGGAGCAATTGGTTTCCAAAGCGTTGGTGTCGGCGCAGGTGTTTGAACGGTGATGAATCTCCTAATGGAAATCCATGCTGACTTGTCACGGGAGCCGGTATTCCCACGCTTGCGCAGTAGCGGGTTGGTCAGAGAGCCAGGGGGAAAGCGGCTCCCGTTTTTTCGCGTAAGCTCCCAATAATATTTTTTCTGCTAACGGTTTTGAGAGTAACGAATCAATACACGCCGGAATAAGCCCCCCTGATATAGGACCCGTATTTCCACTGAAGTTCATTCAATCATCCGTCTCTTTTTCCTTGATCTTGGCGATTGTCTCCAAATGCGTTTCGATTCGATTCACTTTTTTCACCATCCAGACGATGAACCAGATGAAGGCGATGGGAATGCCGATGAAAACAAGAAAACTAACCAACTGAAAGATTGAAGTAAGAATCTCAAACATGTGATCCGAGTGCCTCACTTTTTTTCAGTATTTTTCTGATATGTGTGATCAATCTGGCGATCGGGACTTCGCTGAAAAATGATCACCCTTTTTTATGAGGAGTGAACAATATTGGCGGGATCGCGGGGAGAAAGAATTTGAAAAACTGCTGTGTGTACTGATTGAACTGGCAGCAAACCCATTCATTACTCGGTGTATCGTCCCACTTATATTATATGTTGGCAGGAAATAAGCCGCTACCAGCGGCTGAATTCACTCACATCGACGTCCTTTTTGAGGCCCGAACCCGTCGAATACCATCCAACAAGCAACTCACACCCAAGGCCAGTTTCAGCCACGGATGACCGTCGTTGGTGACCGCTTCGATCAAAGACATAGAAAGGAAAATCATGCCGATATAGACGAAAAATTGTCCCTGGGTCATCTGTTTTTCGGCCCCTTCCGCCCGGCGGAACTTGAAAAAGAGCCGGATCAGCAGGACAAAAGCGATCACAAAGACGAGGATGCCGACCAACAGGAGCAAACTGCTCAAGATCATCCCTCCTAAAAATGAAGCTGAAAAGAAAAAACGGCTGGTCAAAAGCCGTTCGTTATCCACGTGCGGGATCGGTTTCGTTGTTGGTGTCATGGTCACCGCTGTCGTCTTTGGTTTTGGTTGTTTCCGCAATATCGCCCTCCTGATTCAACAGCGTGCGAAAATGGCGGTAATGTTTGATCCCATAATACAAATTAATCAAGCCGATAACCAGGATCAACGTGTTCAACAAGGTGCGCAACCACGTACCGCCTGGAGTGGCGAAATGCAAGCCGGCGATGGCGAGAAACATGACCCCCATGCTGATGTTCATCTTGGCTTGGTGAAAACCGCGTCGGTTTCCTTCCGCCCGGCGAGCAGCCAAGTTGTTGATGAAGACAAGGATCGCCGTCACAATGACGATGGCGACGAAGAACAACAAAAGCGTTTTCATGACATCCTCCTACAAAACAACAAGAATATGTACACAATAGAACGCCGCCACCAAGACAGGTGGAGGCGAAACTTGTGGATGTTTCCGTCAGCCTTCCTGTTTTTCAGGGATGAACCAGTACCCATGCGGTGTGCGGTCGATATGAACCGGAATATCCATGTTGGCCAATTCTTTTTCGATCCATTGGGCCACTTCTTCAGTTTCCGCGTATGCGGAATAGCCCTTTTTAATCTTTTCCAATTTGGCTTTGGCCAAATGTTTACGATTGATGATCATGGTGGTTCCCCCTTTCCTTCTATGTTTCATCATACCCTAAAATGAAAAGATTTGCGACACGTTTTGTCAACCGGTCACAGCATTGTCAGATCAGCTTAGCTCCTCATACTTTTTTGGTCCCGATGACGGCAAACACACGATGAGGGATCATGAGCGGGTCAGGGTAGGAAGCCGTTAATATTTTTTGTAATTCAGCGTCAAAGGCATCCACTAGCTCGGGAGGCAAACTGGCACCCACTCCGGCGCTGGCACGGATTCTCCCTCTCCAACTTTCATGTGTGTAACGCACGTTTACATCGAACGAAAACGATTCTATATCTTGAAATCCGGATTTCGACAGGTCTGTCAACCATTGGGGGTAAATACCCGTCCCACCGCCGCCTTTCCATTTGGGGTTATAACGTAGAATCAACTGTTCGGTGACGGAAACGACGTTTCCCGGAAGCGGTAGCCAGTCGAAATGAACGATGGCAACTTTTCCTTCGGGTTGAAGTACTCGGTACACTTCCCGAGCGGCCTGATCCCTATCAAACCAATGCCAGCACTGACCTGCTGTCACGACATGAAAGAAATGGGCCGGAAAAGGTAGATTTTCCGCTCTCCCCTGAACATAACTGATGGTGATATTCTGTTCCCGGTCCAATTGTGCAGCCGCGGCTAACATTTGGGCGGAAGGATCCATTCCTGTCACTTTTGCTCCTTGTTTGGCCAGGGGCCGGGCCAAGTATCCCGTGCCCGTGCCGATATCCAGGATGGTTTGTCCAGCTTGACCGATTCCATAGGTTTTCAGGCGAAGAAACAACGCTTCCGGATACCCCGCGCGGTAATTTACGTAATCTTGGGAGGTCTTGCCGAAATCCACTTCCATTTCCGTCATCCCTTTTCATCCTTTGTCGTACGAATAAGAAATGGCGCTTTTTTATCTATTATAATTATTTTCTGGATATAACGCTCCTAATATCATTTACTCGTAATGATTTTATCGCTCCAAACTATATGATTTTCCAACATTCAGTACCCCTTCCAGGTCAAAAGGGCAAGTTATCACCATGGAAAAGAAACGATTCGAGGAGATCCCAAAGCTGTGATAGAACGAACTTGATCCGTTGTCTAACCGATTCTTTCCTCCTTATGTATCCCTTCTGATTGTGGTTTTGGCTGCAGTATGCGGGCAACGACGAGGGAAATAACCATAGCCCCTCCAAATCTAATGATGATCATGGGGACAAGGTACGTGTTTAAGGGAATAAAGGCAATCGTATCTTCGACCACTGCATGGCAGAGAGATAATAAAATCATCATGATTATAAGGTCCCTCTTTTTGAATGCCCTCTCCTTTACCTGTTGAATCATCATTCCGGCACCAAACATGAGTCCGAACAATAGTCCGCTGGTGATTGTAAGATTTGTTCGTTTTTCAATGCCAAGCGTTTCAATAAAGAAACTGGTCCATCTGGTAAACCGATGAATCAAATTCATATCATGTAATACTCGAATCATTACCAACAAAGGAATGGCAATGAGGCAAAATTGTAAAGTGTTGAAGGTAGCTGCCTTTAGCCCTTGTGTAAAGATTTCGGTCCATCCATTCGGAATTGCAGGTTTCGTCTTGATAAAGGCGTATTGAGCCTGGGAATTACTGCCATTCCAGTTGATATGAACAATCCATCCGAATAAAATGGCTGTGAATATTCGAAAGAAGGAGATGAGTACGGGATTCACCCCGATTTTTCTGCAGATGACGGACTCTAAAACTAAATTATGAGAAAAACTGAGCATGACGGCTAAAATAAACACCTCTTTCTTCGTTAGGGAAATTGATAAAATCGCCCCGATTCCTGCATACAAGTTAATCAAATTACCAAGGATCAGGGGGATTGTCGCTTCTCCAGGCAATCCGATCCATTTCATGGCGGGTGTTAATGCTTGGGACAAATTTTTGATTACCGTGGTATATTGAAGAATATTGACCAAGAGTGTTACTGTAAATATGACTTTTCCCAAAGTCCAAGATGTATGAATACCGGACTTTAAGCCTTTTTTCCATGCTATTGAGCTCATATTCACATTACCGCCTTGTTAGACGTCTTTGTATCCTAATCTTACCACCACCTCATTGAACATCGATAATTCTTAATATTGATACTAAGGTATCACTTTTTCTTATAGGGGAGTCTTTATGGAAATAAGTGATCTCCAAATTTTTTATGTCACTGCCAAAGAAGGGAGTATTTCGAAAGCAGCTAGAAAACTGAATTATGTACAATCAAACGTTACATCTCGAATCAAGCACTTGGAAAGACAGCTGAAAACCCAACTGTTTTACAGGCATGCCAAAGGCGTGACATTGACACCAAAGGGGAAAATTCTTCTGCAATATACAGAAAGAATCTTTGACTTAATTGAAGAGACAAAAGAAGCGGTTATGGAGACCGACACACTGATGGGCTCACTTCAAATCGGAGCCATTGAATCCGTAGCGGTTACGAGGTTGCCGAGTTCAATCTCTCGTTTTTGCAAAGAGTATCCTGATGTGAACTTGAGTTTGATGATAAACTCGTCAAAGAGGTTAATTGAGTATGTTTTGGATTTTCGGTTGGATGGAGCATTTGTAAGTTCGGCGATTGACCATCCGCACTTGATACAGAAGCCTATTTTTGAGGAAAAATTGGTCATGATTTCTTCCAAAAACGAACCTCTCAGCTTATCAGAAGCTCGCAAAAAATATCTGTTGGTTTTTGAGGAGGGTTGCTCATATAGAAACAGGTTGATAACTTGGATGAATGAACAAGGATACCACACCAATAGGATCATGGTTTTGGATTCGCTCGAAGCTATCTTGTCCTATGTCGAATCTGGGGTAGGAATCTCGATCGTTTCCCATCACTTTTTGCAACACAACGGCCATCTTCATCGATTCACCGTTCATTCCTTACCCGAAAACATTTCTATTTCCCCCGTTTTTTTCGTTTATCACAAAAACTCACAAGCAGCGATCGCGCTTGAAAGGTTTATCCAAACAGTGAAACAAAGTAATCTGACTTTGGAGGAGAAAAAATAACGTCCACAGGATGTGGACAAAACGATCAGGTGTACTCTCCCCATGACACCCATTATTCATCCGTGGGAACATCCCGCGCATCAATCCAGACTTTCAGGTCGGAATCCACCAGTGTCACATATTTGACACTGAGTTGCACCGCACTTGCTTTGGGATCGGACAAACGGATCGTTCTGCCCTGCAGGACGGAGTCCAACAAATCCGGGTTGCGCCCCAGCCATTCGATCGATTTACCCACGAACGGTTGTAATAATTTCTCCACTTCGGCTTTGATCGTTTCTTGCCCGAAACGTTGCGGTGTCAACACTTCCACCTGGATTTTGCGAATCTTGCCAGCGGCTTCCCTGCGTTTCGATTCTTCGTGTGTCAGCCGGTCCAGTTCGGTTTTGAGACGTAAGATTTCCTTTTGCTTTTGGTTGTTGGCATAGTACATGGCATCTCGTTCCAGGTAAAAACTGTCCAATTTTTCCCCCAGATAGACCAGCATGCCAGTGGCACCAATCAGGATGCCGAGGATGAAGACGACCCAGATGCGCGGATGGAGGCGGAATCGACCGGTTATGTGGTGTCTCATCATCCGTTCCCCTGGATGAGCCAGCGGATCAGGACCGTGCCAACATGGGCGCCGATAAACGCACTGAAAATGAACACCATCTGTTGAATCACCTGGTTCAATTTCCCTTCGAGAATATGGACTTCAAATGTGCGGATGGCGTCAAACGTGCCCCCGATCGCGGCCACCATCGCCCAGATTTTGAGTTGCTCCGCCAAGTTGAGCATCGTGTCCATAGGCGGTTTTCCGCCCATGACCGCACCAATGCCCCCCAGCAGCACCCCGCCAAGGACGACACCCAAGGCGATGAAAAAATCAAGTACGGTCGTGGAGATGAAATGGCTCACGGTCGATCCCGTCCTTTGGTACATGGTTTTCCCGTCCTTTTGTCACCACTTTATGAATCAACCCGGGAAAATATGTGGACAAGGGAAGCGTGACCAACAAAGGAGCGAGCAGGAACGTTATACCTGGAGCAATTCTATTGTTCTCCCGGCCAATTGGCGACACGTTTCGTCCTTGTACGGGAATTCGTTATAATGAGGGGGAAAGTTGGAAACCGGCGGGTGGTTCAAGTGAATACCTCGTTCGTGCATCTGCATGTACATACTGAATACAGTTTGTTGGACGGTGCCGCCAGGATCGATGCGCTGGTCGAGGAAGCGCGACGACTCGGAATGCCGGCATTGGCCATCACGGACCATGGTGCCATGTACGGGGTGGTGCCGTTTTATGAAGCGTGCCGGTCTGCAGGAATCAAACCGATCATCGGGTGTGAATGTTATCTGACTGACGGCGATTTGCATGAACGCCCGTCCCCGCGAGAGCACCGAATGTATCACTTGTTGCTGATCGCCAAAAACAATGAAGGCTACCGCAACTTGATGAAACTTTCCACGATTGCGCATTTGGAGGGGTTTCACTACAAACCCCGGATCGACAAGCGCGTTCTGCGGGAGCACTCAGAGGGTTTGATCGCCACCAGCTCCTGTCTGGCCGGGGAGATTCCGCAGGCCATTCTCCAAGACCGGTACTCGGATGCTCGACGGTTGGCAAGAGAATATCTTGAGATCTTTGGAGAAGGGCACTTTTTTCTCGAACTGCAGGACCATCGGATGCCGGAACAGCAAAAAGTGAACCGGTTTTTGATCGAGCTGAGTCGGGAAACTGGCATTCAGCTGATCGCCACCAACGATGTGCACTACCTCAGACAAGAGGATCATGGTGTACACGACTGTCTGCTCTGTATCGGCACCGGTCGGCGTCTGGCGGATGAGGATCGGATGCGGTTTCCGTCGGATCAGTTTTACCTGAAATCAGCGGAAGAAATGGGCAGCCTGTTTGCCCATGTGCCGGAAGCGCTGGCCAACACGGTCAGGATCGCGGAGCAGTGCCATGTGGAGATACCACTGGGACAGCGGTTATTGCCGCGTTTTCCCGTGCCAGATGGGGAGACGGCCGCATCGTATTTACGGAAGTTGTGCGAACGCGGTTTGCAGGAGAGATACGGAACCCCCACCGCGGAAGCGAAGCGGCGGTTGGATTATGAGTTGTCCGTGATTGAGCGGATGGGGTTCAGTGATTATTTTCTGATCGTATGGGATTTCGTCCGGTTTGCCCGTGAGCAGGGGATTATGACCGGACCGGGACGCGGATCGGCGGCCGGCAGTCTTGTCTCGTATGTGTTGCGGATCACGGATATCGATCCGATTCGTTACGGCCTGCTGTTTGAACGCTTTTTGAACCCCGAGCGGGTATCGATGCCCGACATTGACATCGACTTCGATTACGAGCGGCGGGATGAAGTGATCGCTTATGTGACGCGCAAATACGGCGCTGATCGTGTTGCCCAGATCATCACCTTTGGTACGATGGCTCCTCGTGCGGCAGTACGGGATGTGGGCCGGGTGATGGGGTTGCCGTACGCCGATGTGGATCGGGCGGCGAAGCTGATTCCGGCAGCACCGGGCATGACGCTGGAAAAAGCGTTTGCTGTGGAACCGCGGTTGCAACAGCTGTGCAACGACCATCCCCGGATTGCGGAGTTGATGAAGGTCGTGCGAAAGGTGGAAGGGCTTCCTCGTCACGCCTCCACACACGCCGCTGGAGTGGTGATCGCCGATCAGCCGTTGACGGCACACACACCATTACAGGAAGGGCATGATGGAGGCAGGCTGACCCAGTATCCGATGGAGGTGCTGGAGCGGATCGGATTGCTCAAGGCGGATTTCCTCGGATTGCGCAACTTGACGGTGATCGGGCGGGCAATCGAGTTGATCTGGCAGCATCACGGCAAAGCAATCGATTTCAGCCGCATGTCGTACGATGATTCTCAAACGTACGCCTTGATTTCCCGCGGTGAAACGACCGGCGTTTTTCAATTGGAGTCGGCAGGGATGCGAAAAGTGCTCCGGGAACTGAAACCTTCTCACTTTGAAGACCTGATCGCCGTATTGGCTTTGTACCGTCCGGGACCGATGGACCAGATTCCCCGGTTTATCCGTGCCAAGCACGGGCTGGAAAAGGTAAAGTATCCGCACCCAGATCTGGAGCCCATCTTGCGTGATACCTACGGGATTATCGTCTATCAGGAACAGATCATGCAAATCGCCGCTAAGATGGCTGGATTTACTTTGGGGCAGGCAGATTTGCTCCGGCGGGCTGTCTCTAAGAAAAATCGGGCATTGCTGGACGAACAGCGCACCGCATTTGTAAAGGGGTGTGTTGCCAACGGGTATGATGAGGAGACAGGCGAGAAAGTGTACGACCTGATCGTCCGATTCGCTGACTACGGCTTCAACCGCAGTCACTCCGCTGCCTATGCGGTGCTCGCCTACCAGACAGCGTATCTGAAGGCGCACTATCCCTTGGAGTATATGGCCGCCTTGCTCACTACGGTGATGGGCAGTCACGGGAAGATGGCCGAATACATTGAGGAATGCCGCCGTATGGGCATTGATGTGCGGTTGCCGGATGTAAACCGAAGCGCCGCTGCGTTCTCAGTGGAAGATGGTGCGATCCGCTTCGGTCTGGCTGCAGTCAAACACGTGGGGAAGGGTGCGATCCGTGCGCTCATCCGGGAGCGGGAAAAGCGACCGTTTCGCGACTTGTTCGATTTGTGTGCGCGGGTGGATTTGCGCGTCTGCAATCGCAGGGTGCTGGAGGCGCTCATCCAATGCGGGGGGATGGATGCGTTTCCCGGTCACCGCGCCCAATGGCTGGCCATGTTGGATGAAGCGATGGAATATGGTACTTCAGTGCAGAAAAGCCGATCCAACGACCAGCTGGGATTGTTCGAGGATGAGGAGCCTGAAGAACCGCTTACCCGTTTCTCCTATGACAATGTCACGCCGTTTTCGCAAAAGGAGAAGTTGGAGCTGGAGCGGGAATTGTTGGGCTTGTACGTATCCGGTCATCCACTGCAGCCCTACCGCCGTGTGATCGAGGCTTATGCCACCCATGCCGCGGCTCAACTGGATGAATGCCGCGAATCGGAAACGGTGACCGTGGCGGGCGTCATCACCGAAGTGAAGCCGATTACCACGAAACGGGGCGAGGCGATGGCCTTCGCACAGATCGAAGAGAGCGGGGTGCAGGTGGAGGTGGTTCTGTTTCCCCGCGTGTTGGAACGGTATCGCGCAGCGGTGCGACTCGACCGGCCTGTATTGGTGACGGGAAGGGTAAACCACCATGAAAACGGCGTCAAGATATTGGCCGACAAGGTGGAAGAGTTGGAGTCACTGGCCCAACATCAAGATGTCGAAAAACAGATGGAAGACAGGCGCGCGTATGTCCGTATCCCGGCAGATCGCGAGGAGAAAAGCCGCTTGGAAGCGTTGAAACGCGTCCTGCTCACCCATCGTGGAGTGGTGCCCGTTTATCTGTATTACGAGCGTACGCGAAAGGTGCTGGCGCTGCCCACCGACAAATTCGGCATCGAACCCACTGGCGAATGCCGAGCGCAAATCGAGGCTATCCTAGGAAAACACGCATTTCAAATCGTGAGACGAAATGGAACCTCGTCTCACTCAGGTGCATAGGATGGGGAACGATTCGTTTTTGGAAGAGGTGGGTGGCGTGTTTTATCGCCATGTGGTCAAACTGTTGGAGCAGCGGGGAGTGTCGCTGGAAGCGATCGGGGAGATCGTGTACGAGCTCCAGCGGCCCTACAACGATACATTGTCCCTGGATGAATGTGTGGAAAGTGTATCCCACGTCCTCAAAAAAAGGGAAGTCCAGAATGCACTCCTTACGGGAATTGCCCTTGATGAACTGGCGGAAGCCAAGAAATTGCCGCAACCCTTACAAACGATGATGGAGATCGATGAGCCGCTTTACGGTGTGGATGAAATCCTGGCGCTCTCCATCATCAACGTGTACGGAACGATTGGGCTGACCAGCTTTGGCTATTTAGACAAAATCAAAGTGGGGATCTTGAAACGGTTGAATCACCGAAACGACCAAATCCACGTGTTTTTGGACGATCTGGTGGCCGGTGTCGCGGCGGCGGCTTCCGCCCGGATCGCGCACCGCCACCCTGATACACAGCGATATGCGGCGGATATGGATGAATCAACCGGACTGGATGAGGAAGGATAAAAGCGAACCCATACAAAGAACACCGGCTCCCGGTTTTGCGGAAAGCCGGTGTTTTTGTTGATGGATCTTTTCCGTGTGATGAATTTTTTGCTATTCATCTGTTTCAGTAGTCCCTTTCCTATTATAATCGAATTAATATTGTGTATTTTCGGTTGCGATTGTTCTGTTTCACGGCTAAAGGGGAGGGACAAACGCGGTGCTGCTATCCGAGATGGAAAGGGCGTTGAACGAGCTGTTTCGCGTAAAAGAACTCGGGCCGGACCCAGGGTTCAGCCGGTTTGTACCCGGGGTGTACGATCCGGTCGGATTCGACTGGAAATCCGCGTTTGAACCGGGATTCAAACGGTTGTTCAACGGATTGATGATACGCGGTGCCGATCGGGTCAGCCGTGTATTCCTCGCGGTATTTCCAACGGAGGAAGTCTTGGAGGCCTTTCTTGAGGAGGGAAAAACGGGAGATCTTCTTTTCATGCATCATCCTTTGACAATGGAATGCGGTGATCCTTACGGAGATTGGGGCAAGGGATTTGTACCGGTGGATGGGGAATGGTGGGCGCGTATCAGGGAGAAAGGATTGTCGGTTTACACCTGTCACGCTCCGATGGACATACATCCGACCATCGGTACCAATGCGGCCATCGTTGAAGCATTGGAAGCTCGAGAGACGGGTTCTTTTTTTCAGGATCGGATGGGAGCGTATGGTCGAATCGCAGAGATCGAACAGATGGATACGGATACACTGATTGCTCGTCTGAAGAGAATTTTCGCTATTCCTTATGTAGATTTCGAGGGGAAGAAACGTCGTGATATCACGCGCATTGCGATAGTGGCAGGGTGCGGGGATGTTGTCGCCGCCATGAAAGAAGCGGAGGAAAAAGGTGCCCAGGCGTATGTGACAGGGGAAATACACTGCCGGGTGGATAATGATTACGGCAGAAGGCGCTTTCGTGAGATGATGGACTACGTTCCAACTACCTCGATGTCATTGATCGGTGTCTCCCATGCAGCATCGGAGTTTTTGGTGATGAATACGCAGATGCGACGTTGGTTTGAACGGGAGTGCGGGGTTGCGACAGTTTTGCTGGAGCAAAGTCATTGGTGGCGATGATTGGAGCCGTCAAATCTAAGAGGTTGGATGGGAGGAGTAGAACTGGTGATGAAACCAAACGGGGAGGAAACGTGATGTCCGCACCAATTGCTACGGTATTCGGGGCTTCGGGAGGCATGGGATACTAATTACAGAATTGAACCAAGCAGGCTATCACGTGCGCGCTGTGGCTCGCAATGGTCAAAGGATGCACGAGCAATTTGGAAATCTTCCGGTCGAGATTTGTCAGGGAGACGCCACTGACCGTGCGTTTGTCCGCAGGATGTGTGACGGAGCGGAGCTGGTTTTTCACTCGATCGGCTTGCCCTACTCGGAGTGGGAATCTAAGCAGATGCCCATCATGAATACGATTCTGCAAGGCGCCTCGGGTATGGCGAAAAGACTGGTGTTGGTAAATAACGTCTACGTGTACGGTTGGCCCCGGACACCTATGGTGTCGGAAACACACCCCACCGATCCGCAAACCAAAAAAGGAAAAATTCGGTGTGAGATGGAGGAAATGCTGTTAAAAGCTCATGACAAAGGGGTGATCGAGGGAGTCGTTGCACGTTTCCCTGATTTTTACGGACCTTATGCGGATAACTCGTTTTTGCATTCGGTTTTTGGTCGCTCTTGGAAAAGAAAACTGTTTACTGGGTGGGACGGCTGGATGTGGAGAGAGAGTACGTTTTCACGCCTGACGCCGCAAAGGCCTTGGTCCGATTGGCTCGGGATGATGATGTAGCCGGGCAGGTGTGGAACATTCCCGGAGGGGGTGGACTCACGGGAGATCAGGTGATCAAATACGCGTCAAAGATTCTCGGATACGAACCAAAAGTGGTTTCAGTAAAGAAATGGATGTTGAGATTGCTGGGTATCGGGGACAAAACAATGCGTGAAATGGTGGAATTGGACTATCTCTATGATCGACCCGTTTTATTGGACGGGCAATAGTATCAATCACAGATCGGAGATATTCCGTGGACACCCTTTACAGTGGGTCTTCAACTAACGTTGGACTGGTTGAAAAACCGATGAACCGATAAAACAAATGAAGGGGAAGGCACACTTACATGGGGCCTTTCCATTCTTTTGATGTAAAGGTCAGGGTGACAATGATGCGAAATGGCCTTGCGTTTGGAAGGATGATCGGCCCACATCGATATGGATCGCTTCCTCAGCTTCGGACTGAAATATCCGGAGAAGTCACCAATACCCATTTGCGCCGGGCGTGACAGAAAGAAGCGGTGTATCGGGAAAACGCGTTCCTCTCGGTTATCAAACAACCGATCAACCGTTGACAGAACTGGGATCATCGTTTTATTCCCATGATCTCTTTTGGTATAATAAATTGTACTTTGAAGTGGTCAGACCACCGGGGGGTACATAAAAGGAGAGGATGGATATTGTCATCACTGCGTGAAGAATCTTTGCGGCTGCATCTGGAACACCAGGGTAAACTACGTGTGGAATCCAAGGTTCCGGTCCATGATGCCCGCGATCTCAGTCTGGCGTATTCTCCGGGCGTGGCAGAGCCTTGTAAAGAGATTCACAGCGATGTGGACAAGGTGTACGATTACACGATGAAAGGCAATCTGGTGGCCGTCGTGTCAGATGGGACGGCCGTATTGGGATTGGGTAACATCGGTCCGCATGCAGCCATGCCAGTGATGGAAGGAAAAGCCGTGTTGTTCAAATCGTTCGCCGGTGTGGATGCGTTTCCGCTGGTCATCGATTCCACGGAAATCGATAAGATCGTGGAAACGGTCAAGTTGCTCGCTCCCACTTTCGGCGGCGTCAATCTGGAGGACATCGCGGCACCAAAGTGCTTCATCATTGAGGAACGGTTGAAAAAAGAGATCGACATCCCTGTGTTTCATGACGATCAGCATGGTACGGCCATCGTGACGCTGGCGGGGTTGCTCAACGCTCTCAAAGTGGTCGGCAAAAAGATGGAAGAGATTCGCGTTGTAGCCAACGGAGCCGGAGCGGCCGGGATCGCGATCGTGAAGTTACTGTTGCGTATGGGTGTACGGGACGTCATTATGTGCGACAGTAAGGGAGCCATATATGAGGGGCGACCGTATGGGATGAACCCGATGAAGGAATCTCTGGCCCAAATGACCAACCGGGACAAGGTGCAGGGTACATTGGCCGATGCGTTGAAAGGGGCGGACGTGTTTGTCGGAGTGTCTGTAGAAGGGGCGGTCACCAAAGAGATGGTCGCTTCGATGAACCGAGACCCGATCATTTTTGCAATGGCCAATCCGGTACCTGAAATCATGCCGGAAGATGCTTATGAAGCCGGAGCGAAAGTGGTGGGGACGGGACGCTCCGATTTCCCCAACCAGGTAAACAACGTATTGGCATTCCCGGGTATTTTCCGTGGTGCTTTGGACGTACGGGCCCGAGCGATCAATGAAGAGATGAAAATCGCGGCGGCGTATGCAATCGCCGATTTGATCAGTGAAGACGAGTTGCAGCCGGATTACGTCATACCCGCACCGTTTGATCCGCGGGTGGCACCGCACGTGGCAATGGCGGTGGCCAAGGCGGCGATGGAGACCGGTGAAGCGCGTATTCAAGTGGATGTACAAGAAATCTATGAGCGTACCATCCGCTTGACGCACCGCGATCCGGAAGCAACCGTGGACGGATGAGGAAGGTGGGAAATTCATGTTGCCGGAGGTGGGGTCCGACAAGTTTCAAGCCATCTTACACGGCATCAATTATTTGATCGAAGAAGACCGGTTAAAGCCGGGGGACCGTTTACCTTCGGAACGGGAGTTGGCCGAACGGCTGGGAGCAGGGCGTTCGTCCGTGCGGGAAGTGTTGCGTGCATTGGAGTTGCTAGGTTTGATCACGACGCGTCGAGGCGAAGGAAGGTTTTTAAATCGGCATGATGCTCATTATTTGGTAGATATTTTGGCGTTTTATATTTTGCGCGAAGAACGATCCCAACAAGATTTGTTGGAGATGCGTCTATTGTTGGAGCTGGATGCGGCACGGTTGGCGGCTGAACGCGTCACTGCCGAAGAAATTGCACAAATGTCGGATATACTGGAGAAGATGGAGGAAAAAATCGGGCAAAACCAACTCCCGGTCGCGGAAGACTTTGCTTTTCACCGACAGATCGTCTCAGCCGCAAAAAACCGGCTGTTGTCGCGTGTGTGGCATCCCATCCTGCAATTTAGTCAATGTGTACGCCAGAACGCTTCATCCTGGCCAGGTCGACCCCTGCAAGCATTAGCGGAACACCGAGAGGTGCTGGCGGCGATTGAATCGCATGACCCAGAGCGAGCTGCGGAAGCGATGAAGCATCACCTGGTGCGGGCAGGTTTCGCCAACACGAGTGCATGAGGTGAGGGTGGAACCTGGCGACGGGGGCCCGGTTTCCAGCGAACCACTGTTGGACAAAGCGAAACAGGAGCGAAGGAAGATACGCATCCGGTAACGCGATCGGACGACGGTGCTTCACGGAACTTTGTCAACTCCCAATGGTGCCTCTGCCTGGGAAAAAGAGGTTGGTAGTGGAGTTGGTAGGTTTCGGTATCCCGAAAGCATTGCAGCGGTTTTTCCGGCTGTGCTATGATGACTCCGGTGCAGGGGGAGTTTGGAGGAAGCCTATGTGGACGGTGATTTACCTCGCTCCCGATCGGTCAACGGCGGAACGGATCCGGGAGAAGTTGGAATCGGAAGGGTTTTGGGTACGGATTCGTCCGTCACATTATGTTGCTGGCCAATATGAAGTGCTGGTTCCCAGCGGTGAGCTAGAAGAAGCACAAGAGGTACTGCGTTCCATCTTATAAAATATAGATTGAAGCCGAGTTTATGTGCGGATGAGGTGTTAACGTGTTAAAGGATCTGTTCAAGAAGCAACGAAAATATGCGACCATCACCATGCCTTCGGAACAGGCCAAACGGGAAATTCCCGAGGGCATCATGCAAAAGTGCCCGAAGTGTGGCACGATCATGTATGCCAAAGAACTGGAGAAAAACATGAAGGTCTGCAAAGCGTGTGGCTATCATTTTTCGATGTCTGCACCGGAGCGAATTCGTGCCACCGTAGATGAAGGTCGATTTTTCGAGTACGACGTGGACATGCTATCCGAAGATCCACTGGGTTTTCCTGATTACCGCAAAAAGTTGAAGTCGGATATGGAGAAAACTAATCTGAATGAGGCTGTGGTTACGGGGGAAGGCACGATCGGTGGCTATCCTGCCGTGATCGGCGTGATGGACTCCCGTTTCCGGATGGGGAGTATGGGCTCCGTCGTTGGTGAGAAAATCGCTCGTGCGGCGGAAAAAGCGGTAACCAAACGGTATCCGTTCATCCTGTTTTCCGCCTCAGGCGGCGCACGGATGCAGGAAGGGGTTCTCTCCCTGATGCAGATGGCTAAAACCAGTGCGGCCCTGGAGCGGATGCACAGAGAAAAAGTATTGTTCATTTCCGTGCTGACCAACCCGACTACCGGTGGTGTGTCCGCCAGTTTCGCCTCGCTCGGTGACATCAACATTGCAGAACCCGGCGCATTGATCGGTTTTGCCGGCCGACGGGTAATTGAGCAGACGGTGCGGCAGAAACTGCCGGAAGACTTTCAGACGGCGGAGTTTTTGCTGAAACATGGCCAATTGGATATGGTCGTACCGCGCACGGAATTGCGTGAGATGCTGATTCGTCTGCTTGACTTGCACGCGTACGGGAGGGAACACGGATGACCAACGGATATTTGCCCTTTGAAAAGCCGATCGCCGAATTGCGGGAAAAAATCGCCGAGCTCAAAAAATTTACCCAACAATCCTCCCTGGATCTTTCCGAAGAGATCCGGACGTTGGAGGCACGGGCGGAGCGGTTGGAGCAGGAGATTTACGGCAATTTGACACCGTGGCAAAAAGTGCAGATCGCCCGACACCCCTCCCGGCCGACGACATTGGATTATATTCGCCGTATCTTCACCGATTTCGTCGAGCTGCATGGAGACCGTCTGTATGGGGATGACCCGGCCATCGTCGGCGGCATTGCCAAACTAAACGGACGACCGGTGACAGTAATCGGGCATGAGCGGGGGAAAGATACCAAGGATAAAATCGCCCGCAACTTCGGTCTTCCGCATCCCGAAGGATACCGCAAAGCGCTTCGCCTGATGCAACAGGCGAATAAATTTGGACGGCCGATCATCACATTTGTGGATACGCAAGGGGCACATCCGGGCGTTGAGGCGGAGGAGCGGGGGCAAAGTGAAGCGATTGCCCGCAACCTGCGCGAGATGGCCGGATTTACAGTGCCCATCATTTGTGTGGTTACGGGGGAAGGCGGGAGCGGTGGCGCATTGGCGATCAGTGTCGGAAACCGGTTGCTGATGCTGGAGCATGCGTATTATTCCGTCATTTCGCCGGAAGGCGCAGCTGCCATTTTGTGGCGGGACGCAGCGCATGCCCAACAAGCGGCCGAGGCGCTCAAAATCACGGCTCAGGATCTGAAGGAGTTGGGTGTTATTGACCGGATCATTCCTGAGCCCAAGGGAGGCGCACACAAGGACCCGGATGCACAAGCCGCAGAGATCAAAAAAGCGATTGAGGAAGAATTAACTGATTTGTTGCAGATGGATGGTGAAGAATTACGGGAAGAGCGGTACAATAAATATGCGAGGATCGGTGTTTACACCACCGTGGTGTGAGAACCCCCGCTTGCTTCCCAGCCGTATTCGGCGTAAGATGTACCCAGGATTCTGTGGTCTCAGAAGAGGATGGCCTCTTTCGGTTGAGCAACCGTTAAGCTTGAGCGCGAACGGGAATGAGGCGCCTCCGGAAATTCAAACACGATGGCCGGAGCCGTGTTGCCCAAAGTTATGGCAGTAACGGTTTCCGGTCTCCCTCATGTTGTTTTCGATCATCCCGGCGATCGGGTTTCTTTTTGACCATGTGGGACAAAAAATGTCCCTTAGGGCGAAAAACGAGGATGCTTCATCATCCCGTTTGATTAAACACATTCAAACGAGAGGTGGAACAGGATGAAACGCATTGCCGTATTGACCAGTGGCGGGGACGCACCCGGCATGAATGCCGCCATCCGCGCCGTCGTGAGAAAAGGCGTACATCATGGCTTGGAAGTGTTGGGGGTGTACCGCGGATACAGCGGATTGATTCAGGGAGACTTTGTTCCTTTCCAATTGGGTTCCGTCGGTGATATCATTCATCGGGGAGGCACCATTTTATACAGTGCCCGTTGTGAAGAGTTCAAAACCGAGGAAGGTCAACAAAAAGCGGTGGAACAACTGAAAAAGCATGGAGTCGACGGTTTGGTCGTCATCGGCGGGGACGGATCGTTCCGCGGCGCACAAAAGCTGACGGCGCACGGGTTCCCCACTGTCGGTGTTCCGGCCACCATCGACAACGACATCCCCGGTACCGACTTCACGATCGGGTTTGACACGGCAATCAACACGGTAATCGACGCCATCGACAAGATCCGGGATACGGCCACATCCCATGAGCGTACGTACATCATTGAAGTGATGGGACGCGACGCCGGAGACATCGCGTTGTGGGCCGGATTGGCCGATGGAGCCGAGTCCATCATCATTCCGGAAGCGCCGTTTGACTGGGATGAAATCGTGGAACGGCTGAACCGCAGTAATCGTCGTGGCAAAAAACACAGCTTCATCATCGTGGCCGAAGGTGTGTCCGACGGTGCAACGGTGGCTGAAGAAATCAAACGGCGGACGGGATTGGAAACCCGTGTCACCGTGTTGGGTCACATTCAGCGCGGTGGTTCGCCGACGGCCATGGATCGGGTGTTGGCGAGCCGCATGGGTGCCAAAGCGGTCGAATTGTTGCTGGAAGGGAAAAAGGATCAGATGGTGGCCATCCAGAAAGGGGATATCGTCGGCATCCCGTTTGATGAAGCATTCCGCATGAAACATCAACCCGACCTGTCGCTGTATGATCTTGCAGGCATTTTGGCCATTTGACGAAGAGGGGGAGAAGGATGCGAAAGACGAAAATCGTGTGTACCATCGGACCGTCCAGTGAAGATCCGGAAACACTGAAACGGTTGATTTTGGCCGGGATGAACGTGGCACGGCTCAACTTTTCCCACGGTTCGCACGAAGAGCACGGCCGACGCATCGAAGCAGTCCGACGGGCGGCAGCCGAATTGGGAAGAACGGTTGCCATCCTGTTGGACACCAAAGGACCGGAGATTCGCACAGGTGAGCTGCAAGGCGGAGAAGCGGAGCTGAAGGCAGGAGACCGGTTGACCCTAACGACGGAACCCATCTTGGGGAATGCGCAACGCGTATCGGTTTCGTATGAGGGATTGCCGGCCGATGTGAAACCGGGTTCCACCATTTTGATCGATGACGGCTTGATTCGGTTGGACGTGGAAGCGGTGGAAGGAACCGAAATCCATTGCCGCGTGGCCAACGGCGGTTTGTTGAAGAATCGCAAAGGGGTCAATCTCCCCGGCTTAAAGGTGAATCTTCCGGGCATTACATCCAAGGATGCCGATGATATCGTGTTCGGTATCCAAAAAGGGGTCGATTTCATTGCGGCCTCGTTTGTGCGGAAACCGGAGGATATCCTGGAAATCCGCAAAATTTTAGAAGAGCACGATGCCGATATTCAGATCATCGCCAAAATCGAGAACAGCGAAGGCTTGGAGCATTTGGATGAGATTTTGGAAGTGGCCGACGGCTTGATGGTTGCTCGCGGCGATCTGGGTGTGGAGATCCCTGCCGAAGAAGTGCCGTTGGTGCAAAAAGAGATGATCCGCAAATGCAACAATCTCGGCAAACCGGTGATTACCGCCACACAGATGCTGGATTCGATGCAGCGTAACCCGCGTCCGACGCGGGCGGAGGCGAGTGACGTCGCCAACGCCATTTTGGACGGGACGGATGCGGTGATGTTGTCGGGAGAAACGGCTGCAGGAAAGTATCCGGTGGAAGCGGTGGAAACGATGGACCGAATCGCCCTGCGGACGGAAAAAGCGCTCCGGTATCGGGATCTGTTCCGTCAGCGCCGTTTGGAGCAGGAAGTCAGCATCACCGATTCCATCAGCCAAGCGGTGGTGCATGCGGCGGAAAGCTTGCAGTCGTCGGCGATCATTACGTCTACCGAAAGCGGATTTACCGCCCGCATGGTTTCGAAATACCGTCCGCGCGCGCCGATCATCGCCGTGACGCCCAATGATCGGGTGATGGCCAAGCTATCGCTGGTTTGGGGCGTGTATCCCGTCAAAGGGACCAAGGTGACCAATACAGATGAAATGTTGCAAGTGGCGATTCGTTCGGCGTTGGCTTCCAAATACGTCCGCCACGGTGATCTCGTTGTCATCACGGCAGGTGTTCCCAGTGGTCAGTCCGGTAGCACCAACTTGATGAAGGTACATGTGATCGGCGATGTGTTGGCAAGCGGGCAAGGGGTAGGCAAACAAGTAGTTACGGGAACCGTAGTCGTGGGACGGTCGGCGGAAGAGCTGCGTGAAAAAATGGTGGATGGAGCGATTCTCGTCACACCAGCAACCGATCGGGATATGATGGAGGCCTTTGAACGGGCGGCCGCGGTCATCACGGAAGAAGGCGGTTTGACTTCCCATGCGGCGGTGGTGGGATTGAGCCTCGGCATCCCTGTCATCGTCGGTGTGGATAATGCTACGGAAATTCTGAAAGACGGAATGGAGATCACAGTAGATTCCGATCGGGGACAAATTTACTCCGGACGGGCCAAAGTGCTTTAACCAACCAAAAAGGGACCGTTCCGCTGGACGAACACAGCGGAATCGGTCCCTTGTTTTGCATATCAGGGTGTCCCGGCTGGTGGGAACGATTTTTGATAATGGCAGTAAGCCCGATCAAATAACGCGCAAACGTGGATAGATCCACAGGCGCAACCGTTTACGCCGCTTCCTTCTGCGAGCCAATTTCATCGGCCTCACTCCTTTCCCTTCACCAAGTTATCCGTTCACGTGGTGTGTAATTTTATTGTATCCGGAACCGTCACTTTTGGCTATTCACATTATGTGTTTCTTTTCATCAAAATATGTAAATATCGAGGGAGATCACAAATCATGATGGGTTTGCTCACCATATTTGTTATAATAGCCTTACATACTGTCCGACTTGTTCATGCAACACCATTTGTAGTCATTGTGGAGGAATAAAAGATGGGGAATCGACGGGTATTTGAAACCACAGTACGTGTTCGTTATCAAGAGACTGATCAAATGGGTGTGGTGTATCACACCAACTACATCGTTTGGTTTGAAGTGGCAAGGTCCGAAATGATTCGCGAGTTGGGCACTTCCTACCAAGAATTGGAGGAAAAAGGGTTGCTATTACCGGTAGTGGATGTGCATTGCCGGTATTTGTCTCCAGCCCATTATGACGAGGAAGTGAAAGTGCGGACCGTCGTAGAGGAGCTGAATGGCAGCAAGATACGGTTTGCGTATGAAGTGATCCGACCCGCCGACAACCGGCTGTTGACAATCGGCTCAACCACGCATATCTGGGTGAACCGTGAGATGAAGCGGGTCAACATCCAACGTGATTTTCCGGAACTGTATCGGCTATTGGTGGAACATACGGTTGAAGGGGAGAGCATTCCATGTTCCGATGGGTCCTATTGGCGCTGATCGTCGTCCCTGTGCTGGAGATTACCGGATTGGTCGCCATCGGCAACTGGATCGGACCATTACCGACCGTATTGCTCGTATTGGCCACTGGCCTGATTGGCGCATATCTGGCACGACAACAGGGATGGCAAACATGGCGCCTGTTGCAAATCCAATTGCGAAACGGTGAAATGCCCGGTGAAACCCTGTTGGATGGCCTGTGCATCTTGATGGGTGGCGTTTGTCTTGTGATTCCCGGCTTTTTCAGCGATGTGATCGGGATATTCCTGTTAATTCCATATACTCGCGGTATTGCACGGTTGTGGCTCAAGCGTTGGCTTCTGAAAAAATTCAGTGGGCGCCTTCATTGGTCGTACCGACGATAAGTCTGTCGTCTCCAAAAAAAGCCGTTTCCCATCGGTCGATCCGAATACTCGGCGGGAAACGGCCTTTCTCTTATTCACATTCGACTTTGAAGCCATGTAGGATGAATCGCCAGATGTCTCCCAGTACTCCCGCGCGGTACAAAGCCATCAGAATAACCACCGTGACCGGGCCGATGATGACACCGATGAATCCAAACAATTTGAGCCCCACAAACAGAGCGATCAAGGTGGGCAGCGGGTCGAGACCGACATTGGAAGCGACCAGCTTGGGTTCCATCAGTTGCCGGACAATCACAATGATGCCGTACAATATGGCAATCCCCAATCCAAGGTGGTAGTCACCGATCAACAAGAGGTAAATCGACCAAGGAACCAGAATTGAACCGACCCCGATATAAGGCAGCAGGTCGAGCAGAAGTACGATCAGCGCTATCGTCAACGCATAATCGACTCCCAGAATCATCAAACCGATTAGGATGATGGTAGCCGTTATCGTGATCAATGTAAACTGGGCGCGAACAAATCCAAATAACGCATGACGCAGGTCACGCAAAATGATCCCGCCCGTTTTGCGTGCATGATTGGGGATGAGGCCCAGCATGCGTTTGCGCAGTTGAGGCCAGTCGATCCCGATGAAAAATGCCGCCAACACGATGAATACAATCACGGTGGCAATATAAGGTAAGTCACTGAGAAACGATCCGACCCCTGAGATGAAGTTAGTGATCATCTCCGTTCCTTTGTTGGCCAACACGTCCATATTTCTTTGGATACTGCTGATGATTTGCGCCTTGTGTTCCGGGTTGCGCTGGAGGTATTTTTGGACGTTATCGATGATGTGGGACAATTGGGTATCCTTGGTGAGGATATTCACTATGTATTGATTAAAATATTGCAGATAACCCGGCAGGCGCTGGGCCAAATGCGTCAGCTCCAGTACCATTTGGGCAATGAGGATCAACAATCCCGTGATGATCGAGCCGACAAAAAGAAACAGGATCAGGAATACGCCCAACCAACGGGGAAGGCGAAGTCGACGTTCCAAAAAATGGACGGGTGGTTGAATCAGCAGGGCGATCACCCAGCCGATCAAGAATGGATATACCAGTGGGATCAAAAAGCTCAGTACATAATAGGCCGTGATGATCGCGAGCAAAACGACGGCGGCACGGATCGCGATACCCACCCCGGGATGCTGTGCCATGGCGTTCCTCCTCGCTGTTTGCAGTTGATATGAATGATTATACCATTTCCTTCTCCACATCCAAGCATTCAGAACGTTACAGCCGTCACAATCTGTTTTCGACAAGGTTTGCGACGATGGATACCAACAGTGGTGTTTTTATGTTACACTAAAGATGGCGGGGTTCAGGGAAATACGGAGATAAAACAACATCAGACTGCAGGGGGTTCGCTTCGGTGCGGATCGAGAAGATGTGCGATCGGTTGTTACCCGATTCTATGGGAAGATTACGAATGTTGTGCAATTCCGAACAAAGGCTGGCAACCGACCGGCGATTTCGTATAATCGAACTGTAATAAAAATATGATCCGTTTTATTCGGGGCGTTGCGACGATGGTCCCCTGACAGTGCATTCCAGAAGCAAAGGAGCGATCATATGACGGTTGCGAAGGGATTGGAGGGCGTAGTAGCGGTAACTTCCGAAATCAGCTCGATTATTGACGGCGTGTTGGCCTATCGCGGTATCGACATCGACGAGCTGGCCGAAAAGGCGAGTTTTGAAGAAGTTGTGTACCTGCTGTGGAAAGGCCATCTGCCGACACGTGCGCAGCTGGACGAACTGAAACAGCAATTGGATCAATACGCAACACTGCCGGCTGAATTATTGGAACAGTTGAAAGTGTATTCGAAAACAGGCGCACATCCGATGGCCGTATTGCGCACTTCTGTTTCGGCATTGGCATTGTATGACAAGGATGCGGACGACAACAGTGCCGAAGCGAACGAGAAGAAAGCGATTAAGCTGACGGCACAGATTCCGACAATCATCACTGCGTTTTTCCGGATGCGCAAGGGGTTGGAGCCCGTCGCTCCGAAGAGTGGGCTCGGATTTGCAGCCAATTTCCTCTACATGTTGACCGGTGAGGAACCGGATCGCGTGGCGGTGAAAGCGTTTGACAAAGCATTGATTCTCCATGCCGATCATGAGTTGAATGCCTCCACGTTTGCGTCCCGCGTCACCACGGCGACGCTGTCCGACATGTATTCGGCGATCACCACCGCGATCGGCACCTTGAAGGGACCCTTGCACGGTGGGGCCAACGAACGTGTGATGGCTATGCTGGAAGAGATCGGTTCACTGGATCGTGTGGATTCCTATATTAGGACGAAATTGGCCAACAAGGAAAAAATCATGGGCTTCGGTCACCGTGTGTACAAAAACGGCGATCCGCGGGCCAAACACCTCCGCGAGATGTCCCGTCAATTGGCCGACTTGACCGGTGAAAAGAAATGGTATGAGATGTCCACGTACATTGAACGTTTGGTGGATCAAGAAAAAGGTCTGAAACCGAACGTGGACTTCTACTCTGCTTCCGTCTACACCTACTTGGGTATCCCGCGCGATCTGTTTACCCCGATCTTTGCTATGAGCCGCGTAACGGGCTGGACCGCGCATGTGATGGAACAATACGCCAACAACCGTCTGATTCGTCCGCGTGCAGAATACACTGGACCGTATAACCGTTCGTATATTCCAATCGATCAACGGTAAGCGGTTGCAAATGGTTGCAAATAAGAGACCGTCAGGGGCGGGTTTGAGCCTGTCCCCTGTTTTTTGAGATATAGTAGCAGAAAGAGGGGTTGACATGGCACTGTGGGAGAAACCGACCACCGGTGAAAAAATCGTTGTGGACAACGGAAGATTGCACGTTCCGGATCATCCGATCATCCCGTTTATCGAGGGTGACGGGACAGGCCCGGACATTTGGGCAGCCGCCCGTCGCGTCTTGGATGCCGCCGTTGAAAAGGCCTATGGAGGCGCCAAAAAGATTGCGTGGTACGAAGTGTATGCAGGGGAGAAGGCATACAACCGTTTCGGCCAATGGTTGCCGGAAGAGACACTGCAAGCGGTACGTGAATACTACGTCGCGATCAAAGGGCCGCTCACCACACCAGTTGGTGGTGGAATTCGCTCGTTGAACGTGGCGCTCAGACAGGAGTTGGATCTCTACGTATGCTTGCGCCCTGTGCGTTACTTTGATGGCGTGCCATCCCCGGTTAAGCATCCCGAGCTTGTGGATATGGTCATTTTCCGTGAAAACTCGGAAGACATCTATGCCGGGATCGAATGGCCGGCCGGGTCAGAAGAAGTGAAAAAAGTAATCCGTTTCCTGCAAGAGGAAATGGGTGTGAAAAAAATCCGTTTCCCGGAAACCGCCGGTATCGGTGTCAAACCGGTGTCCCGAGAGGGAACGGAACGGTTGGTGCGAGCGGCCATCAACTATGCGCTTAAGCATGGACGCAAAAGTGTCACCCTGGTACACAAGGGCAACATCATGAAATTTACGGAAGGTGCCTTTAAAAACTGGGGTTACGAATTGGCGGAACGTGAATTTGCGGATCAGACCTTTACCTGGGCGCAATATGACCGCATCAAGGCAGAAAAAGGCGTGGAAGCGGCCAATCAGGCGCAAAAAGAGGCTGAAGAAGCAGGCAAAGTGATCGTGAAGGACTCGATCGCCGACGCCTTCCTGCAACAAATCCTGACGCGCCCAGCGGAGTATGACGTGATCGCCACACTCAACCTCAACGGGGACTACATTTCCGATGCTTTGGCGGCACAAGTGGGCGGCATCGGGATCGCGCCGGGAGCCAATATCAACTACGACACGGGGCATGCGATTTTCGAAGCCACGCACGGAACCGCGCCGAAATATGCGGGTCTGGACAAAGTCAACCCGGGATCGGTCATTCTCTCCGGTGTGCTGATGTTGGAGCACCTCGGTTGGCAGGAAGCGGCAGATCGGATTTACGCCGCGATGAGCAAAACGATCAGCCAAAAAACGGTGACCTATGACTTCGCCCGCCTGATGGAAGGCGCAACCGAAGTGAAGTGCTCTGAATTTGCCGATCGTTTGATCGATAATCTGTAATTGCAAGTAACAAAAAAAACGGATCCAAGGTCTCGGTAACAAACACTGACAGGAGGGGTAAAAAAGATGGCCATCCGGAGAAGAAAAATTTCCATCATCGGAGCAGGATTTACAGGTGCAACCACTGCACTCATGCTGGCGCAAAAAGAATTGGGCGATATCGTTTTGGTGGATATCCCCGAAGCGGAAGGGCCGACCAAAGGTAAAGCGCTAGATATGTTGGAAGCCGGTCCGGTACAGGGCTTTGACGCTAACATCGTCGGTACAAGCGACTACGCTGAAACGGCCGACTCCGACTTGGTGATCATCACAGCAGGTGTGGCGCGCAAACCGGGTATGAGCCGGGATGACCTCGTCAACATCAACGCCAAAGTGATGCGCTCCGTCACTGAGCAGGTGGTCAAATACTCGCCCAACAGCATCCTGCTGGTATTGACCAACCCGGTGGACGCGATGACCTACGAAGTGTACCGGACGTCCGGATTCCCGAAACACCGCGTCATCGGGCAGTCCGGTGTATTGGACACTGCGCGCTTCCGCACTTTCGTCGCACAAGAGCTGGGCGTATCCGTTGAAGACGTGACCGGATTCGTGTTGGGCGGTCACGGTGACGACATGGTACCGCTGGTTCGCTACTCCTATGCTGGCGGCATCCCGCTGGAAAAACTCTTACCGAAAGAGCGTCTGGATGCCATCGTCGAGCGCACCCGCAAAGGCGGCGGTGAAATCGTCAACCTGCTGGGCACGGGCAGCGCATATTATGCTCCGGCTGCTTCGCTAGTGCAAATGGCCGAAGCGATTTTGAAAGACAAAAAGCGCATCCTGCCGGCCATTGCCTATCTGGAAGGCGAATACGGATACCACGACATGTACCTCGGCGTACCGACGATCATCGGTGGCAACGGACTGGAAAAAGTGATCGAACTGGATTTGACCGAGGAAGAGAAACAAGCATTGGATAAATCAGCGGAATCAGTCCGCAAAGTGATGAAAGTATTGGGATAATAAAACTTCGGCCCGGGGACTTCCCGGGCTTATCTATATATGAATGATGTAAGCGTTATCACGATTTTCATGAGATAGAGCGGAAACCGTCCGATGATGATCTTGGAGCTCCTTGAGATGCATCCGAACAATCAAACAGAAAAAGGAGGAAGACATTGTGGATCAACGACGTGTCGTTGTGGTGACAGGCGCTGCCAGAGGCATCGGCTACAGTATCGCGGAGGCGTTTGCAAACAATGGAGACCGCGTCGTGATCGGGGATTTGAATGAGGAAGCTGCATCAGACGCGGCTCGGCGCATCGCGGATCAAACAAGTGGTTTCGCCGAGGGGCATGTGCTGGATGTCACACAGGAAACATCGGTTCGATCGCTGGTGGAGCAAATGGAGAAGACACATGGGCGAATCGACGTAGTCATCAACAATGCTGGTTTACAGCATATCGATCGGGTGGAAGATTTTCCGTTGGAAAAATGGAAACAACTGATCGATGTCATGTTGACTGGGCCTTTTTTGCTGACCAAATATACGGTGCCTGTCATGAAGCGACAACAATACGGCCGCATCATCAACATTTCCTCTGTTCACGGGCGCACTGCTTCTCCGTTCAAATCCGCTTATGTGGCTGCAAAACACGGTGTAGTGGGATTGACACGGACCGTTGCACTGGAAGTGGCCGAATTCGGGATTACCGTCAATGCGATTATGCCAGGTGCGGTGGATACACCGTTGGTCCGAAACCAACTGCAACATCTGGCGAAAACGGAACAGATCAGTCAGGAGGAAGCACTGCACAAGCATTTGTTGCACAAACATGCGATCAAACGTTTCGTCAAACCAGAAGAGGTGGCCGCTTGCGCTCTGTATCTGGCCTCGGACGCGGCCGCAATCATTACGGGGGAATGCATCGGCGTCTCCGGGGGATGGTAAGGAGATTCGTGGAATTCGGTCAATTACCACCTGGTTTTCCCAAAGACATGAAATACACATACAGTCGGGAATGCCAAGTTGCCACTTGTCCGAGAGACGGTTCCATTCCGTTTCCCGATGATTGGATCTGGCAGGCGATGAGCTAGGTATGGATAAGACGCATTTTTCTGGACAACATATAAAAAAGATACCAAGATTTGTGTTTTCTGTTCGAATTGACTGAAATTGAATTTTGTGACATGATAGCATTGAAAGCGCATACACAAAGCGGAGGCGTCAAAGATGATTCTCGGGAACAAGAGAACCGCTGGGAAGAAATGGGACGACCTCGGCGTCGGAGACCGTGTGGAAGTCACTCGGACCATTGCCGATCGTGATATTCTCCTGCATTTAGGCGTGATGGACGATACCAACTCGATATATTTGCATTCCCATGATGCGGAGTACGGACAGTTGGCCGTTCCGTCGGGACTATTGGTCGGATGGCTGACATCATTGGTCTCCACGCAATTACCGGGGCCCGGCAGCGTCATTCGGGAACAGCGGTTGCGTTTTCCCCGATTGTTGCAGCATGGCGCTACTGTCACCCTGTCCGTGGAACTGACAGAAAAGCATCCAGAGAAAAAAATGGTAACCGTACAGGCGATGGCGCGGGATGAAGACGGGCGTCCCGTAGTGGAAGGTGAATTGCTCGTTTCTCCACCCCGGCCCATCCCATCATTGCTGCATCACGCGTTAGACAATTTTTGATCAGGCAAGAACAGCAGGAACCGCCGGCTTATTCGCCGGCATTTTTTTTGCTTTTCGATGGCGTTCCTGATTCTCATGAAAACGTTTTCTTTTTCTCAGCACAATCTTAACGTTTTCCGGGTTGAAAATTGACTTATGCTAAGATGAGGAGGGATTCCCTGACTCCTCATCCCGGATCAGGGAATCGAAAGCCGCAACCGGAGGGGAATGGAATGGATCGTCAAAAGAGAGTATTGGTCGTGGACGACGAACCGTCCATCGTAAAACTGGTGCAATTCAATCTGGAAAAAGAAGGTTTTTCGGTGGACAGTGCCTATGACGGCACAACCGCGTTGCAAAAGATTGAACAGGATCCTCCGGATCTGGTGGTTTTGGACTGGATGTTGCCCAAGATGGACGGTTTGGATGTATGCAGGAAACTGCGTCAACAACCGAAAGGACATCTCCCGATTTTGATGCTGACGGCCAAATCGGATGAGTTCGATAAAGTGCTCGGTTTGGAACTGGGTGCCGATGATTACATGACCAAGCCTTTCAGTCCTCGGGAGCTGGTTGCCCGCGTCAAGGCGATTTTGCGCCGGATGGAAGCGGTGGAGCAGCAGGGTGAAACGGTGGAACAGCAACTAATCCGGGTGGGAAACCTTCACATCGATCCGGTGGGATACGAAGTGCGCAAAGACGAGCAAGAAGTGGAACTGACGCCGAAGGAGTTTGAACTGTTGGTGTACATGGCCAAAAATCGCGGACGTGTACTGTCGCGTGAACAGCTGCTCAATGCCGTCTGGAATTACGACTTTGTGGGTGACTCCCGGATCGTGGACGTACATGTCAGCCACTTGCGCGACAAAATCGAGGAAGATTCGCGCAATCCGGTGTTTATCAAGACAGTACGGGGCATCGGGTACAAGTTCGAGGGTCCGAAAGAAAAATGAGAACGCTGCGCAATCGTTTAACCTGGATGTTTTTGCTTTTGATCGGTTTGTCCATGTTGGGGACGGGATTGTTCGTCGGGCTGCTGTTACAGGCCACCTATCTGGACTCATTGACGGGACGTCTCAACAAAGAGGGGACATTGTTGGCGCAGACGCTGGATTGGGGAAAGCAGGATTCGTTTGATGCTCAGGCGGATGCATTTGGTCGGGCGTTGTCGGCTCGGGTGATCATTCTGGATCGTGACGGTACGGTGTTAGGGGATTCCATCAAGAAGAAGGCGGGTAAGCGCAATCTCCGTTACCTGCCGGAAGTTCGGCAGGCGTTGAAAGGGATGGCCCCGTCCAATCAATTCGCGCACAAACGGGATAACCGGTTGAACACCGCCATCCCAGTGACTCGGAATGGTCAAATCCGAGGAGCAGTATGGATCCAGTTGGATGTGACCGATGTCAACCGTTCCATCCGACAAATATGGATTTCGATGGCGGGCGGTTTGGCTGTTGCTTATCTGTTGGCGGCACTGGCCAGCTCACGCTTTGCCCGGGATGTGACCCGGCCGATCGAGGAGATCACCCAGGTGGCGGAAGATATCGCACACAACAAGCTGTATCGCAGTGTGGCGGTTTACGGCGAGGATGAGATTGGTCGTTTGGGAGAAGCAATCAATCGTATGGCGCGCAGTCTCCGCAGTCAGATGAGTGCTATCCGCAAGAGCGAACGCCGATTGACCAGTGTCATCGAGACGATGGAAAGTGTGTTGTTTCTGGTCGATCCCAGCGGTAGCGTCATTTTGGCCAATCCAGCATTTGAGCGGCTTTTCGGTGTTCCCGTTTCCGACATCCAGGGAAAATCATTTCAGCATCTTCCCGGTCCCTACGAGCTGATCCAACTGATCACCCGTTGCCAAGAGACGGGGGAGCGTCAGCGAAAAGAGCTGCACATTTTTTATCCTGAGGAACGGATTGTCGAAGCCAGTTTGTCACCGATGGGAGTCGAAAAAGACGGCAGGGGCGTGGTGGCGGTATTGCATGACATCACCGCCATTCGCAGGTTGGAAAAGATGCGTTCAGAGTTTGTGGCCAATGTATCGCATGAACTGAAGACACCGATTACATCTATTGTTGGGTTTACGGAAACATTGTTGGACGGAGCGATGCAGGATCTCGATACCTGCCGCGAGTTTTTGGAAATCATCCTGGAAGAGGGGAACCGCCTGCAGCGACTGGTGAGAGATATCCTAGATCTGTCGAAAATCGAATCCAAGCAAATCCATCTGGATCTGGAATCCGTCCCGGTGGGCGAGCTGATCCAGTCTGCGACAAAAACGATGGAGGATCAATTCCGTGCCAAACAGTTGACATTGGAAGTGCAATTACCGGATCCGTCGTTTACCGTGACAGTGGATCGGGACCGGTTCCGGCAAATCCTGCTCAATTTGCTTTCCAATGCGATGGCGTATACCCCTTCCGGGGGAAAAGTGGCCGTTCGCGCGGAACGGGATGCAGATTCTTGGTGGTTGCAGGTGGCGGATACGGGAATCGGAATTCCCCAAGAGGATTTGCCGCGGATCTTTGAACGCTTTTACCGTGTGGATAAAGCCCGATCGAGAGCATCGGGCGGTACCGGGTTGGGTCTGGCCATCGTCAAACATTTGGTGGAGGTGCACAAAGGCACGATTCAGGTGGAAAGCCAAGTGGGAGAAGGAACGACATTTACGTTGATGTTTCCGTTGTAGAACCCTTGGTGGTAGACAAACCTTTGCGATTTCCGATTTCTCGCCTGAAACTCCGTCACACGACGGGATATTTGGACTCGCTACACTTCATGAAGGTGGCCGTTTACCCACGAGCGGATCTTTGCGTGATGCATTGAAGGAGCGAGAGGGAAAATGGTTTTCTTCCCCAGATCACCGAGCCGATGCCTTTTCTTAACAGAAGCTTAACATTGGATTTAAAACCCGACAAAAGACTCAAGCTAATGTATGTAATGGATGGATCAGAAAACCAAACGTGAACATTTAAGGGGGCAATCATCCATGTGGAAAAAGGCATTGGCCACCATCAGTACGATGGTGTTGGTATTAGGCCTCGCCGTCGGCTGTGCCAAAGGAAAGCAGCAAGGGGGCGGAGCTGCCGGCGGACAACTGACGGCTGTGGGCTCCACTGCGATGCAACCGCTGGTTGAGGAAGCAGCCAACCAATTTATGGCGAAAAATCCGGGTACACAAATCACAGTGCAGGGCGGGGGCAGCGGTACCGGTTTGAGTTCCGCGCTTAACGGTTCTGCCGACATCGGAAACTCCGATCTATTTGCCGAAGAAAAGAAAAAGGATCCGACCAAACTGGTGGATCACAAAGTGTTTGTCGTCGGTATGGCGCCGGTCGTCAACCCGAAAGTGGGGATCGACAACCTGACTCAAAAGCAGTTGATCGACATCTTCACTGGCAAAATCAAAAACTGGAAAGAAGTGGGCGGCCCTGATCAAAAAATTGTGTTGGTCAACCGTCCGGAAAACTCCGGTACCCGCGCGACGTTCGTCAAATTTGCTCTGAACGGCGCGAAAGAATACCGTGGCAAAGACAGCATCGTACAAGACTCCTCGGGAACCGTTCGCAAAATCATCGCAGAAACGCCGGGAGCGATCGGGTATCTCGCCTTCTCCTACTTCGACAAATCGGTCAAACCGGTGAAGATCGACGGTGTGGAACCGATCAACGGAAACGTATATAACAATAAATGGAAAGTTTGGGCGTACGAGCACATGTACACCAACGCTGACGGCAAAAACAAAGATCTGGAAGAAAAATTCATCAACTTCATTCTCACTCCGGAAGTGCAAAAGAACTTGGTTGAAAAAATGGGCTACATCCCGATGACGGAAATGAAAGTGGAACGGGACGCCCAAGGCAATATCAAAGAAAAATAATCATATCCGACACAGACAGACACACTCCAGAAAAGCGAGGGGAGGCCTTTCAGTGGCTATCCCCTGCTTTTCCGTGTAGAAGGGGTTGAATTTCGACAGGATGGAGAACCGAGCGACGAGTGAATGGGCGACTGAATTGCTTCGCCCCGATAAAAAGCAGCGTCGATTGGAACTGCAGGGGCGCTTGATGACGTTGGTCAGTGCTTGGGTCATTATTCTCACGTTGTTTTCATTGTTGTATTTCATCGCTTCCAAGGGGATTTCCACGTTCCTCTTTGACGGTGTTTCACTGTCTCAGTTTTTCTCCAGCGAATGGGATCCGGCAGGAACACCACCGTCTTTTGGTGCTCTGACGTTTATCCTGGGGTCGTTTATGGTCACGGTTTTGGCGGCGGTCATCAGTGCGCCGTTGGGAATCGGTGCGGCGATTTACATGACAGAGATTGCACCCTCGTGGGGAAAAAAGATTTTACAACCGGTCATCGAGTTGTTGGTCGGCATCCCCTCGGTTGTATACGGATTTGTCGGCTTGACGGTCATTGTGCCGTTTTTACGGGATGTGACAGGTGGTCCCGGGTTTAGTCTGCTGGCCGGGGTGCTGGTGCTTTCGGTGATGATCTTGCCCACTATCACCAGCATTGCGGTCGACACCTTGCAATCGATTCCCCGTTCGATGCGGGAAGCTTCTTATGCGTTGGGGGCCACGCGCTGGCAAACCATCTCCCGCATTTTGGTACGTACGTCGTTGCCCGGTCTGATGACGGGTGTAGTGCTGGGAATGGCGCGTGCATTCGGGGAGGCGTTGGCCGTGCAGATGGTCATCGGGAACACCGATAATTTGCCGACAAGCTTGGTTCAACCGATCAGCACATTGACCAGCGTGATCACGTTGAATATGGGCAACACCGTTCCCGGAACGGTATACAACGATGCGTTGTGGTCGATGGCATTGATTCTGCTGTTGATGACGCTGTTCTTTATTGTGCTGATCCGTTGGATGACGAGAAGGGGAGAAGGTCGATGAACGCTAAACTGGCTGACCGGATTGCAACAGTGGTCTTTTATTTGATTGCCCTGTTGATCATAGGCATACTGGCAGGACTGATCGGATTTATTTTAGTGCGGGGCCTCGCTGTGATCGACTGGCACTTCCTCACTTCTCCGCCATCGACGATGACCGCGGGCGGCGGAGTGGCACCACAGTTGTTCAACTCGTTGTATCTGTTGGTGTTAACGATGTTGATCACCATCCCGCTCGGCTTGGGAGGCGGTATTTATCTGGCGGAATACGCCAAACCCGGCAAGTGGACGGACATTCTCCGACTCAGTATCGAGGTGCTGTCCTCCCTGCCGTCGATTGTGGTAGGGTTGTTCGGATTTCTGGTTTTCGTACAATATACCGGATGGGGATTTTCGCTTGCGGCGGGTGCTTTGGCGTTGACGGTATTTAACCTGCCGCTGACGGTGCGGGTCGTGGAGCAGGCCATCCGTTCGGTTCCGCGTGAGCAACGGGAAGCATCGTATGCGTTGGGCGTTTCTAAGTGGCAAACGATAACTCAAGTGGTGTTGCCTGCAGCGTTGCCTGGGATCTTGACCGGTATGATTTTGGCTGCGGGGCGTGTGTTCGGTGAAGCGGCGGCACTGATTTTCACAGCAGGGATGAGCTCTCCGATGCTGGATTTTACCAACTGGGACCCGACTTCCCTCTCCTCACCGCTCAATCCGTTCCGTCCGGCATCGACGTTGGCGGTGCATATCTGGAAGATCAATTCGGAAGGGATTATCCCTGATGCCAAGGAAGTGGCCGCGGGTGCGTCAGCCGTGCTGGTATTGGCTGTATTGTTTTTCAATCTGACGGCCCGTGCGTTGGGGCGTTGGATTCATAAACGGATGACATCCGGTTCTTGATAGGAGGAATCAAACGATGGTGATGACAGCGGAACGGGTGCAAACCATGGTGCGGACGGTTGAGCCGAAGGAGAAAGAGCCTGTTGAGAGCGAGGCGCACAAGGTGTTATTGGAAACGCGGGATCTCAACGTCTATTACGGGGAAAACCACGCCGTCAAAAACATCAATCTCAAGTTGTACGAAAAAGCGGTGACAGCGTTCATCGGGCCGTCCGGTTGCGGGAAGTCGACATTTCTTCGCTGTTTGAACAGAATGAACGACACCATCCCGCACGCCCGCGTTACCGGCGAAATCTTGATTGAAGGGATCAATGTGAACGATCCCGCGATCGACGCGGTCAATCTACGGCGTCAAGTGGGCATGGTGTTCCAAAAACCTAACCCTTTCCAAAAATCGATTTTTGAAAACGTCGCTTACGGTCCTCGCATCCATGGCGCGAAGAATAAAGAATTGCCGGAGATCGTGGAGAAAAGCCTCCGTCAGGTCGGTTTGTGGGATGAAGTGAAAGACCGCCTGCACACTTCCGCCCTGCAATTGTCCGGTGGTCAGCAACAACGCCTGTGTATCGCGCGGACGATCGCGATGCGCCCCCGGATCATCCTGCTGGATGAGCCCACATCCGCGTTGGACCCGATTTCTACGGCACGGATCGAAGAGCTAATTCAGGAGCTGAAAAAGGAATACACGATCGCCATTGTGACACACAACATGCAACAAGCGGCGCGTATCTCCGATTACACGGCGTTTTTCCTGATGGGAGAACTGATCGAGTATAATGAGACGCACCGGTTGTTCACCAATCCTAAACGACAGGAGACGGAGAATTATCTGACCGGACGCTTCGGCTGATGCGTCGGGAGGAGGAACCAGGGGAGAAGGAGTCGTTGTCATGAGCGGAAAAATCGAAGTGCAGGATTTCAACTTGTATTACGGCGAACACCAGGCGCTCAAACAGATCCGCTTGTCGATTCCGGAAAGGGACGTCACCGCATTGATCGGGCCGTCCGGTTGCGGGAAGTCCACTTTCCTGCGCAGTATCAACCGGATGAACGATTTGATTCCTAATGTCCGTGTTGAAGGAGCGTTGGAGATCGACGGAGTGGATGTGTACGCGCCCGAACGGGACTTGGTTGAGTTGCGCAAACGGGTGGGCATGGTGTTTCAACAGCCCAATCCGTTTCCGATGTCGATCTATGAAAACATCGTGTACGGGCCCAAAATTCATGGTATCAAGAACAAGAAAAAACTGGACGAGATCGTGGAGCGCACGCTGCGGCAGGCCAATCTGTGGGACGAAGTGAAAGACCGTCTGCACGCCTCGGCGATGGGGCTTTCGGGAGGACAACAGCAACGGCTGGTGTTGGCGCGCGTGTTGGCCGTGGAGCCTGAGATCATCCTGATGGATGAGCCTGCTTCCGCGCTCGACCCCATCTCGACGGAACGTTTGGAAGAATTGATTAAACAGTTGAAACGGGATTATACAATCGTCATCGTTACCCACAATATGCAGCAAGCCGCACGGGTGTCTACTTATACGGCGTTCTTTTTGAACGGGGAAGTCGTAGAAACCGGATTGACGGAAAACATATTCACCAACCCGCAGGACAAGCGAACCGAGGATTACATCACCGGTCGGTTCGGCTGATCGGTATGGCAAGGATAAGGAGTGGATCGTGATGATTCGCCAATTTGACCAGTCGTTGCAAGACGTGAAAAACCTGTTGCTGCAGATGGGGGAACATGTGGAAATCGCGATTGACAAGGCCGTGAAATCGCTGGCCAGGATGGATGCCCGTATGGCACGGGAAGTGATGGAACACGATCCGGCCATCGATGAAATGGAAGGAAAAATCGACGATGCCGTTGCCAAACTGATCGCTACGCAACAACCGGTGGCCACCGATTTGCGGCGGTTGATCGCGGCGATGAAAATCGCGTCGGACATGGAGCGGATGGCTGATTTGGCTGTTAATATCGCACAGGTGACGGTGCAATTGGTCGAGAATCAACTGTCGTTGTTCAAAGAACTGGAGGACATCCCGAAAATGGCCGCCATCACCCAGCAAATGGTGCATGACGGGATTAACAGCTACATCGACGGGAACGTGGCGCTTGCCCACAAACTGGCCGACACTGACGATGATGTGGATCGGATGTACCATGCCGTCGTCAACGAGTTGCTCGGCCTGATCAAGCAAAACAAAGCGGATACCGAAGTGGCGCTGCGGTTGTGCTTTGTCGCGCGCTACCTCGAGCGGATCGCCGATCACGCGACCAATATCGCGGAAAGTATCGTCTATATCCAAACCGGTAAACAGGCCGATTTGAACTGACAATGGCCCGACCGGGTGATCATGATACACTGTTAAGAGAAGGGTGACCATTTTCCTTAGAGAGAGGGAAAACGGTCACCCTCTTTTTTGGGGTTTTTTCCCGACGATTGCGAGCGCTTAATATGGGAAATCAGAATCTGCGGACTTTGTTCTATAACAGCTTCTGTTTCATCGGAAACGAGCTTTTTTATGTACGATGTACAACAGGTTCCACAGGGTTTAATATAATTAAAGATAAGGGCTGATTTACTAGTTTAATATGCCGTTCGAAAAATCGAACGAAATGCGGTCCTGCGATTGACCGGCGAGGCGGTCGATCGATTGATGGTTCATGTGGTGCTTGCCCTGAAGAGAGTGATGTGCCTGAATATGAAATCGCTTACTTGCGATGATCTTCAGTACAGCAGGGTAAAGTGGCAGACAAAACAGCGGAAAGGGTGTTTACAGAGTTGGTGAAATGATTGGGAAATCCGGTTCCATACACTGTGAAAGGCGACCCCGTCACCCAATTTCTGAATCATCGCTGAAAGAGAGGGAGCAGGGATGAAACTATTGGCAGTTACAGCTTGTCCAGTTGGGATCGCTCACACTTACATCGCCGCGGAAAGGTTGAAACAAGCGGCGGAAGAGTCCGGGTATACGATCAAGGTGGAAACCTGGGGTTCCATCGGTGTCGAAAATGCATTTACCCAGGAGGAGATTCAGGAAGCGGATGGGATCATTCTAGCCGCAGACAAGGATGTGGACAAACGTCGTTTTCATGGCAAACGGGTGTTGGAATGTTCCGTACAGGATGCGATCCATCGACCGGAAGCGCTATTGAAACGCTTTGTTGATGGGGATGTGCCCGTGTACCGGGATCCGGAAAAGGTGGAACGGGAAGACACACAAGCGCAAAAGGCGGAAACACAGCGAGCCTTTTACCGCAACTTGATGAGTGGCGTTTCCTACATGATCCCGTTTGTGGTGGTTGGCGGTTTGCTGATCGCATTGTCGCTCGGTTTCGGAGGAAAACCCACTCCGCAGGGGTTTGTCGTGCCTGATCATTCATTCTGGAAGCCAATGTTGGAAGTAGGTAAGGCCGGTTTTCTGTTCATGGTGCCCATCCTGGCCGGATACATTGCTTACAGCATTGCGGATCGCCCCGGTCTGGCTCCCGGCATGATCGGTGGTTATATCGCGGCCAACGGGAGTTTTTACGGCAGCGAAGCGGGTGCTGGGTTCATCGGTGGGATCATTGCCGGATTTTTGGCTGGCTATCTGGCCAAAGGCATCAAATCTTTGCGCGTACCAAAGATGATTCAGCCCATCATGCCCATTTTGGTGATTCCCTTGGTCACGTCCATATTGATCGCGGTTCTCTTTATCTATGTGATCGGGGCACCCATATCCGCTATCATGACGGGATTAACCCATTGGCTCCATGGCATGCAAGGAGCCAGCAAAGTAGTGTTGGCCATGATTTTGGGGGCGATGATCGCATTTGATATGGGCGGTCCGATCAACAAGGTGGCCTTTTTGTTCGGGGCAGCGATGATCGGTCAAGGACAGCCTTTTATCATGGGAGCGATTGCCGCGGCGATTTGCACCCCGCCGCTTGGTATGGGGTTGGCCACGTTGTTGTCAAGGCATAAATATTACCCCGAAGAGTGGGAGGCAGGGAAGGCAGCATTGGCCATGGGATTGGTTGGAATCACGGAAGGAGCGATTCCATTTGCATCCCGCGATCCTCTCCGTGTTATTCCGAGCATCATGATTGGTTCCATGGTGGCGGCGGTTATCGCCATGCTGGGGGGTGTCGCCGATCATGTGCCGCATGGTGGGCCGATCGTAGCGGTATTCCAAGCCGTCGATCGTGTACCGATGTTTGCTTTGGCCATTGTGGTGGGGACGGTTGTAACGGCATTGTTGGTGAATGCACTGAAAAAATCGGTCTCCGATAGTAAGTGAGAGAACAGGAAAAGAAGTGGAGAAAATGAATAGGGCTAAAGCAAATCGGAAATGAGCATTTGCAATTTCCTCGGTGTCGTGTCGAAACGCTACTGGAGGCGACCAAGGAGGCGGCCTCCCTATTCCGATTGTTGACGCAGGTCGAGGAGCAGGCCGAAAAGTCAAGAACCACCCAAGCGGATCGGGAATATCCTGTTTTCTGGCATATCATCATGAGCAGGAGGAATCGCGATGCGCTTGAATCGTTGGATATTGGGGTGGTTGGTGATGGTGTGTGGGGTGTGTATGACGTTATCACAATCGTGGGCCGCCTCCCCGCCGACGAAACACGAATGGGCATCGTCGGTGCAGCCGGTGAAATCATCAGTTCTGAAGCAGACACTGTCGGAAAAAACATTGCGAGCCGGTCGGTTGACTGGCTATTTTCAGCAAGCGGCCAAAGAATTTGGAGTGCCCGTGCAAGTGTTGAAGGCCGTGGGCTATGCTGAATCCAGGTGGATGGACCATGGGGGTAAACCGAGTCAATTGAACGGATACGGGATCATGCACTTGGCGGACAATCCCACCAACCATTCGTTAAAAGAAGCGGCTCGCTTATTGAGGGTGCCGGTGAAAACATTGAAAACCGATGTTCAGCAGAACATTAGGGGAGCGGCCGCGGTCATGGCACAGGAAGCGCGCCGACAACACGCGGGTCGCCTCCCGTCCAAACTGGGTGATTGGTACACGGTGGTAGCGGCGTACAGTGGTGCTGGTTCCGATTTGACGGCCAAATGGTATGCGGATGAAGTGTTTCGGATCATCCAACACGGCGCGTACCGGTCCGTCAGGGGAGAAGATGTGTGGCTGTCGCCCACGCCAGTGACGCCGAACCTTAGTCGTTATGCGGAAGTAAAAGGGGTACTACCCTTTGCTACACCGGATTATCCGGGGGCTTCATGGGTTCCGGCCAACAGCGGCAACTATACGACAGCCAATCGAGAAGCGGATGGAAATACGATCAATTATGTGATTATTCATACGACGGAAGGGAGCTATGCGGGGACGATCAGTTGGTTCCAGAATCCGTCGGCCAACGTGAGCGCTCATTACGTTATCCGCTCTAGCGATGGGGCGATCACGCAGATGGTGCAAAACCAGGATATTGCCTGGCACGCGGGAAACTGGGACTACAACGTCCACAGTATCGGGATCGAACATGAGGGATACGTGAACGATCCCAGTTGGTACACGGATACGATGTATCGGGCTTCGGCCAACCTGACGCGTTGGATCTGCGACATGTACGGGATCCCAAAAGACCGGGAGCACATCATCGGACACAGCGAAGTGCCGGGAGCAACGCATACCGATCCGGGGCCGGGATGGGACTGGAACTATTATATGTCCCTGGTGACCCAGGCACCCACGATCATCGTCGACAACGCCACGGCGGGGCGGTTCTCGACCAGTGCCAATTGGCAGGTCAGCTCCTGGAACACGCAAAAATACGGTTCCGACTATCATGTTGCCTCTCCATCACCTGTCAGTGACGTCGCGTGGTACAGACTGAATATCGCCGCAGCCGGCAACTACGATATATATGCTTGGTGGCCAGCCAACAGCGGGTACAACAGTGCGACTCCTTTCGTGATCAAAACCACGACCGGCAACAAGACGGTGTATACGGACCAACGCGTCAACGGAGGCAAATGGGTATTGCTCGGCACATATTCGTTGGGTGCGGGTGACAATTGGATCATCGGCGTCTCCCGTTGGACCTCCGGCAGCGGGTACGTCATCGCTGATGCGGTCAAAGTGGTGAAACGTTGAGTGCTGCCCTCCGTGAATGAAGAAATCGATCGTTTCCCCGTTTATGTGGGTGGAGAGACCTTTGTTGAAAAATGTAGTGAAGGTATTGAAAGCGTGCACAATGAAAGAGTCCAATGGAAATAGAACAAATCTATTTTCATATTAAAACAGATGAGGGTATCGATGTTTGGCCCAGGTGCTGTGGTCGGCAATAAAGAACAATCATCCAAAAAGGAAGGAGCCATGACCCGCTATGTCCCGGACGATGGGGCCAGGTAGCGGTCGGCTCCCTTTTTGATGGGGCGATTGATGTTTACCGTGTCCGTTTGCGGACGGAACCGTTTTTCCCGATGATATGGGCGGTCCGGTCTCCAAAGGCGCGGTGCTTTTGTGATTTGCCGCGTTGCAAGACTGCGACGGAACGTTTGCTGCGGGGTTTGTTGGCCAGTTTTTCGTGCACAGGAATTTGTTTGAAAATCCGGTGCATGATCGAGGATAGTTTCAAAGATAACCCTCCTCTCACTCTATGAGGTTACTATATGGTATATGCAAGTCTGGCAAGAGTGTTCGAGAAATAGGAGGGTGTTCGGATTCTATCGGCATTTTCAGAATAGATCAGTGGTCTCCGATTTCCTGTCTCTGACTAATCCCTGCCGAGCTTCGATTCGGAGGAATTCATTCGCGGGCCACTTACTTTTAACGAAGCGGACCGACTTATCAGAAACAACCTCGTCTACCCATTAGGGGAGCGGATCCGAATTGTCCGTTGAGTGCGGAGATGAAGATGCCCATGGTCATCGGATACACAACGGTTTGATGCACTGTTCCAGTTTCATCGATCGGGACGCTTTGAAATAGAGAACCGCCCCTGGAGATAGATGGTGACGCAAGTAGTTGACCAGCGATACTTCTGTGGAAAAGGAGCGGATGCGGGATACCGGCATCCCTGCCTCTTTAGCGGCAGTAGCGATGGACCTGGCGCGCGGGCCGATGGTGAACAAATAATCGATGTGCAAGCGGGCTACCTTCCGCCCAACCTCCCGGTGTCCGCTTTCGGTCAGCTTGCCCAATTCTGACATGTCCCCCAACACGGCCACTGTGGTCCGTCCTGCCCCGATCTTTTTCAACACTTTCAATCCGGCGATCATCGAGTCGGGATTGGCATTGTACGCGTCATTGATCAGGGTGTACCCGTTGATGCCGCGCAGGGGCTGCAGGCGCATCGGCGGCGGTGTAAACGAGCGCAATCCGCGCTGAATCGATTTTGTCGGCACTTTCATCAATCGGCCGACGGCGATGGCGGCCAGCGCGTTGTAGACGTTGTGCGTCCCCAAAACCGGGATAAAAAACGATGTGCGATTGACCTGAAACGAGATGCCTTCCCTGGTGAACCGGATGTTGTTCGCTTTCACGTCAGCAGGCCGGTCGATGCCAAACGTAACGACCTTTCCGTGAAAACGGCGCAGAGACAATTTTCGCGTACCGGGATCATCTTCGTTGAGCACGATAGTTCCGCCGGGTCGGAGACCATCGATCATTTCCTGCTTGGCACGTGCTACATTCTCCACCGAGCTGCCCAGTTTTCCCACATGGGCTCTACCCACGTTGGTGATGACCCCGATCGACGGTTTGGAAAATAAACACTGACTGCGGATGTTGCCGAAATTGGCCATCCCCATTTCCAATACGACTACTTGATGACTGGGGTGCAATCGGAAAAAGTGGCTGGGAATGCTGGCGAAAACATTGTTGTTGGCCCAAGATTTCAGTGTGCGGTATTTTTGCATGAGAATGGAGGCGACCATTTCCTTGGTCGTCGATTTGCCACAACTGCCTGTTACACCGATTACGATCGGATGATGACATTGGGCATATTGCCATTTGGCCAGTTTCAAGGCGGCCAAAAACGGATCTGAGACACGGATGACCGCGTGTTGAGCGGGAATTCGGTGTTCCCATCCTGTAGGGACGACGATGCAGCCGGCCCGCGTGGTCCGCAAATTCCGCATAACCGCGTCCATATTCTTTATTTTCTTCGGGTTCAGAAAGAAGACGACTCCCGGACGGATATATTTGGAGCTGTACTGGATGGCGGCTCGAATGGCTTTGCGCGGGGAGCCGCGGTGGATGCGTCCGCCGATGATGGCGGCCAATTGGCTCATCTGAATCGGATACAACTCCGTCACCCCAATAAGGTTCTTGTCCTGACACGTTATTGTATGGTGGAATGATCCATATTGAGTGGGGATGATGCCGTGCATGTGCAAAAATGAACACAGGCCCAAAGCGGTTCGTTAGACAACCAGGTAAAGCTGGTTCCATGATCAAAAAGAAGAAGCACCCCGTGCATATGCATGGGGTGCTTCTTGGTGGGGAACGAAATCAGTAACCGCCGAAGCCCACTCCGGCAAAGACGAAGATGGTGGCGATCACCAACAGGAAGATCAACAGACGACGCAGGCCGATACCGAAACCATAACCGTAGCCATATCCTCCGCTCATGGAACCCAACTCCTCTCTGTGCTTTCGTGTTAATGTATTGGCGAAAAGGGAGAAGGGTAACCGCATTTGTCCCGGTTTGAAAAAATCGGGCGGGGATATTTGCATGGATCAACACGCCTGGATCGTGTCCAGTCCAGCGGCAAACGAAAGCTTACTCTTACTGCGCCTGTCTCCGTCTAGAGCGGTCTCGGCATTTCTGACAATGGTGAGATGGGAGGGGCCCTTTTTAGGTCAGTGACTTCATCATGGGGAACGAATCGGGGAAAGGACCACCGGACATGCTCTGTCACGCAGTGGAATGTGCCGGAAATGCGTGGCGGAAGATATTCAACGCTACACAACGCAGTCCAATAGCGAGCCTGTTTGTGCCGAACGGCTTACTCGGGGTACAATGGACATGTATGCAAATGAACGGCTTGGGCGGGCCTAACTCATGGTGAAATCAAGAGATTGCGGGGGAACGATGGCATGGACAAACTGGTATTGATTGACGGAAACAGCATCGCGTTCCGTGCGTTTTTTGCCCTGCCGCTCCTGTCCAATTCGGCAGGCGTCTATACGAACGCGGTGTACGGTTTTACGATGATGTTGATGAAGGTGCTGGAAGAGGAAGCGCCTTCTCATATTCTCGTGGCGTTCGACGCTGGCAAGACGACGTTTCGCCACGACGACTATCAGGAGTACAAAGGAAAACGGGAAAAGACGCCGAGTGAGTTTTCCCAGCAGATCCCGCTGATCAAAGAGGTGCTGGATGCGTTCGGCATTCGTCATTTTGAGCTGGAAGGTTTTGAAGCCGACGATATCATCGGCACATTGTCCCGCCAAGCTGAACGGGCCGACCTCGACACGCTGATCGTTACCGGAGACAAGGACTTGCTCCAGCTGGTGACCGACAAGGTACATCTGTTGCTGACGCGCAAGGGTGTCACCGAAACGGAACGGTACGATGTCGAAACGGTGGAGGAGCGTTACGGGTTGAAGCCGGAACAGATCATCGATTTGAAAGGGCTGATGGGTGATCCTTCGGACAACATCCCAGGGATCCCGGGAGTGGGGGAAAAAACGGCGCTCAAACTGCTCCACCAGTTCGGTTCCGTCGAAGCGGTATTAGAGCATGTGGATGAACTGCCGGGCAAAAAGCTGCGGGAACGGGTGGCCGAACACCGGGAACAAGCCCGGCTCAGCAAAAAATTGGCCACCATCCATTGTAATGTTCCTCTCACATTTGATCTGGAGGATATCAAATTTGTCCATTATGACCGACAGCGGGTACTGGAACTGTTCAAACGGCTGGCCTTTCAATCGCTGATCGATCGGTTGGGGGAAGCGGAGGAGCCTGCCGAACGAGACGATGCACATAAGGTCGACGTCCGGATCGTACATGAGTCGGATGCGCAGTTGGACGAGCTGCTCACACAGGACCGTCTCGCCTGTCACGTCGAATTGAGCGAGACGAATTACCATCGCGCTGACATCATCGGTGTAGCGTTGTCCGATGGGAAGCGGCACGCATATCTGCCGTGGGAAACCGCCCGTCAACACGATGTGCTGCTGTCGTGGTTGGCTGATTCATCAAAGGAAAAGATCGGTTATGATGTGAAGGCCGCAACGGTCGCCCTGCGACGACACGGAGTACAAGTCACCGGGTTTACGTTCGATATTTTGCTCGCTTCCTATCTGCTCAACCCATCGGAATCTGCCCATGAACTTTCCGACGTGGTGCGGCGTAAATTGGACGACAGTCTGCCGGACGATGAATCGTTCTACGGCAAAGGACAAAAGCGGCGCCAACCGGAAGAAGAAGAGCTGGCCCGTCATCTGGCGCGCAAAACATCGGCGATGGTGCGCCTCCATCCCTTGCTGGTCGAGGAATTGGATGAGGTCCGGATGATGTCCTTGTTTGCGGAACTGGAGATGCCGCTCTCCCGGGTACTGGCTGATATGGAATGCGTCGGGGTGAAAGTGGATCGGGAGCGGTTGGAAAAGCTGGGAGAAGAACTGAAAGAACAACTGGATACCTTGACCCAAGAGATTTACGATTTGGCGGGCACCGAGTTCAACATCAATTCGCCGAAACAATTGGGTGAAATTTTGTTTGACAAATTGGGTCTGCCGGTATTGAAAAAGACCAAAACCGGTTATTCCACCAGTGCCGACGTGTTGGAAAAACTGGCTCCCCAACACGAAATCGTGGAGAAGATATTGCATTTCCGCCAGGTGGGCAAACTGATTTCCACCTACGTAGAGGGGTTGCTGAAGGAGATCAACCCGGAGACGGGCAAAATCCATACCCGGTTCAACCAGACCATCACGGCGACGGGTCGACTGTCCAGCACGGAACCCAATTTGCAAAACATCCCGATCCGTTTGGAAGAGGGACGCCGCATCCGTCAGGTGTTCGTGCCGTCTGAGCCGGATTGGCTGATCCTGTCCGCCGATTATTCGCAGATCGAGTTGCGCGTGTTGGCCCATCTGTCCGGGGATGAAAATCTGAAGGAAGCGTTTGTGCGGGATATGGACATCCACACCAAGACGGCGATGGATGTGTTTGGTGTGTCGGAGGAGGAAGTGACACCGTTGATGCGTCGCCACGCCAAAGCGGTCAATTTTGGGATCGTCTACGGGATCAGCGATTACGGATTGTCGCAAAACCTAAACATCTCCCGTAAAGAAGCGGCGGAGTTTATCGAACGGTATTTTGCGAGCTATCCGGGTGTCAAAGCATACATGGACCGCGTAGTGGAGCAGGCCAAACAAGACGGTTACGTCACCACGATGCTGAACCGGCGCCGCTATCTGCCGGACATCCGCTCACGCAACTATAACCTGCGTAGTTTCGCCGAACGGACGGCGATGAACACCCCGATCCAGGGAACAGCGGCGGACATTATCAAGTCGGCCATGGTACGCATGGATGAAGTGTTGAAGGAGAAGGGTGCTCAAAGCCGAATGTTGCTCCAGGTGCATGACGAGTTGATTTTCGAAGTACCGGAATCCGAACTGGATTGGATGAAGAAAACGGTGCGGGAAGTGATGGAGGGGACGATGGCGTTGTCCGTTCCGCTCAAAGTGGATGTCCATCACGGTCCTACATGGTATCAAGCGAAGTAATGGACGCAGGAGGGGTTGAACGTTGCCGGAATTGCCCGAAGTGGAGACAGTGAGACGAACGCTGGAGCAATTGATCGTTGGGAAAACGGTGGCGGAGGTTGCCGTTTTCCTGCCCAAAATTGTAAAGGAACCGCCAGATGTCGACCTGTTTGTCCAGCGGTTGATCGGGACTACGGTGACCGGTGTGGGGCGCAGGGGCAAGTTTCTGCGCATTTATTTCGGTGATTGGGTGCTCGTCTCCCATTTGCGCATGGAAGGTAGGTATTCGCTGGCGCAACATGATGAGCCGGTGGAAAAGCATACGCATGTGATTTTCCGTTTTACTGACAAAACGGAGTTGCGGTACCGCGACGTGCGGCAGTTCGGTACAATGCATCTTTATCCAGCGGGTGAGGAGGAACAACACCCCCCGCTCAACAAACTGGGTCCGGAACCGCTGTCGGATGACTTTACGTTGGACGTGTTCCGTGCGCGGTTGGCCGGACGCAAAACCAAGTTAAAAGCGCTGCTGCTCAACCAAGAGTTTGTGGTTGGTTTGGGCAACATCTATGTCGATGAAGCGTTGTTTACCGCCGGCCTGCATCCAGAGCGGCCGGCGAATGCGTTGACCGAAGAGGAACAGAGGCGGTTGTACGAAAGCATTCGCTCCACCTTGTCCGAGGCGGTGAAGTTGGGCGGCTCGTCTGTCCGATCGTATGTCAACTCCAAGGGAGAGATGGGGATGTTTCAACTGCAGATCCAGGTATACGGACGGAAAGGCGAACCCTGTGTTCGCTGCGGGGAACCGATCACGCGGCTGGTCGTCGCCGGTCGAGGTACACACGTTTGCCTGCAGTGTCAGCGGTGACTGCGGGATAAGCACTTTCCGCTCCCCTTTCCACATAAAATAGGGTGGAGTCCGATGAGAAAGGGGAGAGCAAAGTGTGGCCCACCCTGTCGATGTGGTTGCTGGCCTGCGCGGTCAGCTTTGACGGTTTCGTGGCCGGGATGACCTACGGAATGCGGAAAGTGAGGATTCCGATCGCTTCGGTCGGTGTCATAGCAGGCTTCTCCGGCGGGTTGATGCTTCTCTCCCTGCATGCGGGACGTTGGATCGCACACGGTTTCTCCCCGTTTTGGAGCCGGTTAATTGGTGCACTCATTTTGATAGGTATCGGCGTATGGACATTACGCAACAATGGACAACGGGAGGAGGAACCGGTTGCGTGTCAGCAAGCGGAATTGGGCAAGACCGTACTGTCTTTTGAAATCCAGATGCTCGGACTGGTTGTACAGATTTTGAAGACGCCGATGGCGGCTGACGTGGACCGATCCGGTGTGATTTCTCCCATGGAAGCCGTGTGGTTGGGATTGGCGCTCTCCTTGGACGCCTTTGGAGCCGGTTTGGGAGCGGCGATGATGGGGTATCCGCCGTTCCCTCTCGCATTGGCGATCGCAGGAACCAGTGCGCTGTTTCTGTTGGCCGGTATTCGGACAGGATGGAAAGTGTCGGGACAAAGATGGGTGTCTTCGATCGAGTACCTGCCCGGTTTGCTGATGATTGCCATCGGCCTGTTCCGTCTGATTCACTAGGGCGTGTCTGGTAAATCCGTGAGGGAGCAAATACTTTCCCGGCCGAGCGAAGACCCGGGTAAGCACGGAATGAAATCGCGGGTAACTTCCTCTAAGCGAAGCGTACTTTGCCCGCGTCCTGCGTTCCGGTTCGGAGCGGCCATAACCTGCTTCTTTTCAGGGCGCATGTGGAGCGAGCCGGGAATGCAATTGAACAGTATTCACGAGGCATCGTCTAAAAGGGAGGGGAGGATGTGATTATCGGATTGACCGGCGGGATTGCGACGGGGAAAAGTACAGTTTCCCGGATGTTGGCTGAACGGGGGGCACATATCATCGATGCCGACAAGGTGGCGCGTGAGGTGGTGGAACCGCACACCGAAGGATGGCATCGGATTCGTGTCCGGTTCGGTGAAGAGGTGTTCCACCCTGACGGCACATTGGATCGGCAGGCACTGGGAGCAAGGGTGTTTCGCAATGCCGAAGCGCGGGAAACATTGAACCGGTTGTTGCATCCCCTGATCGTGGAACGAATGCAAAAATTGACGGAGCAGCGTCGGAAATGCGATCCCGACGGTATCGTCATTTGGGACACTCCGCTGTTGATAGAAGGGAATTTGACGAAATCAGTCGAAAAAGTTATCGTGGTATATGTCCCGGAGTCGTTGCAATTGCAACGGCTGATGGCCAGGGACGGTCTGAGCGAAGAGGAGGCTAGGCGACGGGTTGCCAGTCAGCTACCCATTGAAGTAAAAAAACGTTTTGCTGACTTTTTGATTGACAATTCAGGAAGCTTGGCAGAAACGGAAAGACAGGTTGATCAAATATGGAAATTGCTAAACTCAAAAAATGGTTACGACCGGCGCTAGTTGCCCTGCCTCGCAAGCGGACGATGCTGATCGCGTTTTTGACTGTGGCAGTAGTCTTATTGGTGGCACTTCCCTTGTTTGTACGTTGGATGTACCCATTGAAATATGAGGAGCAGATTTTTTACAGCTCTGAGGTCAACGGAGCCGACCCGTTTTTGGTGATGGCCATTATTCGGGTGGAGAGCAAATTTGACCCCAACAAGCGATCCGTTAAAGGAGCCGAAGGATTGATGCAGTTAATGCCCAGCACAGTGGATTGGGCCATTCAACACGGCAAATTTCCGCCGACGTTTCGCGAGAACGTGAAAGATCCCGCGATCAACATACATATCGGCTCTTGGTGGATCGCCGGATTGACCCGGGAATTCAAGGGAAACAAGGTGGCTGCGGTCGCCGCATACAATGCAGGGCCGGGCAACGTGCAAAAATGGCTCAAACAGGGGAGATGGGATGGAACCAAAGCGCACGTCCGACAGATTCCCTATGGGGAAACACGCCATTACATCCAACGAGTGATGTTTTTCTACGAGAAATACAAGACGATTTACGGACCGCTGGCACCCGAATAAACCGCACAAGCTCCATATAGTATGACACAAATCGGGGCGTGCCTGGATCGATCCGTTTCGATCCGGGCACGCTTTTTCTTTCTACACTCAAACTTCCAACACCCGATTTATGGGTGGTGTGCATCTGATCCATATCGCGTATGTCAATCAACTCCTCCCGCCAAAATCAGGGCGAGGATTATTTTTTTTCCACGTTGCAAAATGTGACATACTGATTATAATATATAAGGGAATGGTATGTTATAAAAGGACGGGAAGGGGAATTATTATGCCACTAAAAATGGCAATCAACGGATTCGGACGGATCGGGCGAATGGTTTTTCGCAAGGCGATTCATGATCCTGACATCGAAATTGTGGCCATCAACGCCACCTATCCGGCGGAGACACTGGCCCATCTGGTCAAGTTCGACACCGTGCACGGCATGATGACGGACGACGTGCGCGCGGTGGATGACGGGATCATTGTAAACGGATACAAAGTGAAGCTGGTGGGTGATCGTGACCCTTCCCGGTTGCCGTGGGCGGAACTGGGTGTGGATGTGGTGGTGGAAGCGACGGGCAAATTCCGCGACCGGGAGGGTGCCGGACTGCACTTGCAGGCGGGCGCGAAAAAAGTGGTGATCACAGCTCCGGGCAAGAACGAAGATGTGACCATTGTCATGGGGGTCAATGAAGGGGATTACGATCCGGAGAAACACCATATCGTCTCCAATGCTTCCTGCACCACCAACTGCTTGGCGCCGGTGGTAAAAGTACTGCATGATGCGTTCGGTATCGAAAGCGGGTTGGTGACGACGGTTCATGCCTATACCAACGATCAGAAAAACCTGGACAATCCGCACAAGGATTTGCGCCGGGCCCGTGCTTGTGCTCAATCGATCATTCCGACCAAAACCGGTGCAGCCAAAGCGATCGGCAAAGTATTGCCCGAACTGAACGGCAAGCTGAACGGGTTGGCATTGCGCGTCCCCACGCCCAACGTGTCGGTGGTGGATCTGGTGGCCGAACTTTACGTGCCGGTCACGGTCGAACAGGTGAATCATGTGTTGAAAAAAGCGGCGGAAACCACAATGAAAGGATATCTCCAATACTGTGAACTCCCGCTGGTCTCCTCCGACTTCAACGGCAACGACCATTCGGCCATTATTGATGCGCTCTCGACGATGGTGATCAGCGAGAAGCAGGTGAAAGTGCTGGCGTGGTACGACAATGAATGGGGCTACTCTTGTCGAGTGGTCGATTTGGTCAAGCATATTGGTTCGTTTTTGAACCATGAAACGAAAGTGAGACAAGAAGCTACGGTCTAACAATGGATCCCCCGCCAATCTTGCCATGTTGACCGGCCAGTGGAGAGGAGCAGACGCCTCCCACAGCCGGTTCTTTCTTTTTGTCCCACACCGATTTCCTGTTGCAAATTTCCTGTAAGATGGAATACTATCAAAGCGACGGACTGGGCAAACGCTTTACATACGAAACAGTCAACGGTCCAATATGGGGAGGAATGTTGCATGCGGTGCCCTTTTTGCGGGAGCATGGGAAGCCGGGTTCTGGACTCCCGTCCGGCCAACGAGGGAAAATCGATCCGTCGGCGTCGCGAGTGTGAGGCGTGCGGCAGGAGGTTCACCACCTTTGAAACTGTGGAGGAAAAACCACTGATGGTGATCAAGAAGGACGGGGGACGGGAGGTATTTAGCAGGGAAAAAATCCTGCGGGGGTTGTTCCGCGCTTGTGAAAAGCGTGATGTGCCGCTGGAACGTCTGGAAGCGCTCGTGGATGAGATCGAACGTACTTTGCGCGAGCGGGGGGAAACGGAAGTTCCCACTAAGGAGATTGGTGAGATGATCATGGAGCGGCTGGTGGATGTGGACGAAGTGGCATATGTGCGGTTCGCATCCGTCTACCGGCAATTTCAGGATATCGATGCATTTGTGCGGGAATTGGAGGATTTGTTGAACAGGACGGGAAAATCCTGATCTTGTCGATCTGATGTGGTTCAGTGGCGGTTATGTCGCTTTCGTTTTCCTGTGATAAAATAAGAGAACGATTTTGGACGAAGCGACGGGGGGCTTGGTGGATGTCGATGTTATGGAATCAGTGTACACCGCGCGACGAATGGATCTGCCGAACCCGCCGCCCCATTCATCTGGCGGATATCATCGGATTGTTGCATCTGTATCAACCGATCGTCGGTTCGACCGCCATCGCTCTGTATCTCACCTTAGCGTATCAGGCACCGCCGGATCGGGCTGGTCGATCGGATGCCCATTCCCATTTGTATCTGATGAATCTGTTGTCCGTTTCTTGGCAGGATTTGTTGGAAAATCGATTTTTGCTGGAAGGTGTGGGCCTGCTCAATACGTATGAAGTGCGCGAAAACACGACCCACCGGATCGAGTACGAGCTGGTGCCGCCATTGGTACCGGAGCGTTTTTTTCAAAGTGATGTACTGAGTATTACGTTGTATCACCGTTTGGGTAAGGATTCCTATCTGGCGCTCCGTCGGCAGTTGTTGAACAGAGAAGGAGATACTGGGGAACCGGATGAAAGAGTGAATGTCACCAAATCGTTTCAAGAAGTATTCGGATGTTTGTCTCCTTCTGAAGTGGCGGCCGCACAGTCGGATACCCAATCGTTTTTGCCGTTGGAGCGGGAACCATCAGAAGTGAAGGATGGACAAGTCCCGCCGTTTCACTGGGATGAGGCTTCGTTTGATATGATCCGTTCCCGTTTAAAAACGGTAATCCCGGATGAGGCGTGGACGGACGAGGTGAAGCGGCAAATTCAGGAGATCCGGTTCCTGTACGGGCTGAGTGATCCGGATTTGCTTCGGGCGTTGCAAAATCCGTATATCACCAGGGGCGGTAAGATCGATATTGAGCGCTTGCGCCAGTTTGTTAAAAAGGAATACCGGTTGCAGTACGGCGAACCACCCATGATTAAAAAGAAAGCGTTGCTCTCAAAGGAAGGGGAAAAAGCGGCCTTACCCGAACCGGAGGAATCACCTGACGCCATGACGGAAGAAGAGAAACATATCCGGGAACTGGAGCAACTGTCACCCTTGGAATTGCTGTCGTATTTTCAGGATGGAATGCGCATCCCTGATGCCGATGTCGAACTGGTCGCCCGTCTGATGCATGAATATGGCTTGCCGCATGGGGTGATCAACGTCCTGCTAGAATACGTATTGTATACGCATGACTACAAACTGCCCAAAGCCTTGGTGGAAAAAATCGCTGGTCATTGGAAGCGGAGAAAAGTGCAGACCGCTCGGGAAGCGATGGAAATCGCCCGCCGCGAGTTGAATTGGGAGTGGAAAAAACAACAGGAGAACAGTCGGCTCACCTCGTCACGCCCACGGACCAAAGCGATCCGGGAAGAGAAGCTCCCCTACGCGGTGGCCATGCAGATGGAGCGTGCCCAACAACAGGCTTCTCAAACTCGGGATGATGCCCAGTCTATCGGAGAAAGCGCGGAAAGTCTGGCTGAAAAGCGGGCCCGAATCCAAGCGAAGCTGACCCTGATGCGCAAACGCCTCGGTGAAAAGGGGAATCGTCAGTGAATTCGATTGACAAATACGTCAGTCAGTGGAAAAAACAGTTGAATACCGATCCGGAACGACAGTTGCGGATCTTGTTGTCACACCCTTCTCTACAAGTATTCGCCCAAGAGCATCCAGATATCCCGATGGAAGTATATCGCCGTTCTTTGTCACGTTTGCACCAGTACGTGCAGGAGCAGGAACATTGTTCCCGTTGTCCAGGGTTGGACCGGTGCCCCAACCTGGTGCAGGGACACCGATCGGAGCTGACCGTTTATGCGGGATATCTTGATTTCCGGATGACGCCTTGTGAGAAGTGGGAGGCTCACCAAGAACAGCAAAAACGAAGCCGTTTGATCCGCAGTCATCATATCCCGCAAGACGTGTTGTCGGCCACCTTTGAATCCATCGATGTGAGTCAGAAACGGATGCCGGTTTTGGAGGCGGCCATCGATTTTTGCAGTCAGTTTGCTCATGGCAAGCCTCGCCGCGGATTATATCTATATGGACCGCTGGGTGTGGGCAAAAGTCGGATCGCGGGTGCGATTGCGCAGGAATTGGTCAATTACAATGTGGATTCCTTGATGGTGTATGTGCCTGAATTTATGCGGGAGTTACGCGATGCCATCAATGAAGGGTCAGTAGCGGACAAATTGGATGCACTCAAAAAAGTGTCCGTGTTGGTTCTGGACGATATCGGTGCGGAAACGATGACACCGTGGATTCGCGATGAGGTGCTGGGGGCTGTTTTGCAATATCGCGTAGCCGAGGGACTGCCTGTCATTTACACCTCCAACCTGTCGTTGGACGAGCTGGAGGATCATTTGGCCCATTCCCACAAAGGCGGTGTGGAGCGGATGAAAGCCAAACGGATTATGGAGCGGATTCGCCATTATGTCGACGTGTATTTCGTGGATGGCCCCAACTGGAGAGAAAACCAACGATCATCCTGATTGGCCGTGGTCCCGGATTTTTTGAAAAAGGGTGTTGATTTCTCTGGACGGGCGTGATAAAATAATTCTCGTCGGTTGAACTTAATCGGATGACAGTGGTTCGGTAGCTCAGTTGGTAGAGCAGAGGACTGAAAATCCTCGTGTCGGCGGTTCGATTCCGTCCCGAACCACCATCTCAATGAGCGGAAGTGGCTCAGGGGTAGAGCACCGCCTTGCCAAGGCGGGGGTCGCGGGTTCGAATCCCGTCTTCCGCTCCATTTTTTTATCATTTGCCGGGGTGGCGGAATTGGCAGACGCACAGGACTTAAAATCCTGGGGTGGGTTTCCACCGTGTCGGTTCGAGTCCGACCCTCGGCACCAAACAGCCATGCCGAGGTATATGACAAGATCCTGTAGGGTTACAATCGAAGCCTTCTTTCCAACGGGAAGAGGGCTTTTATTTTTGGAACAAGCATTTTCCTGGAAAATGGTTTACAATGAATCATAAATGGATTGAAGGAGGGGATCGGTTTGGATATTTGGACAGCAATCCGTACACGTCGAAGCATCGGCGTCATGAAACCGGACCCGGTGCCGCAGAAGATGATCGAGCAATTGCTGGAGGCGGCTGTGTGGGCGCCTTGTCATCATATGACGGAGCCTTGGCGGTTTTTTGTGTTGACCGGTGAGGGACGCCGTCCCTTGGCGCGTACATTGGTGGAGATCGCACGCGAAAAGATGGCGGACCCCGAAACGGACGAAAACAAGGCCAAATTGGCGAAAGAAGAGCAAAAGCCGTTTCGCGCTCCGGTGGTAATCGCGGTGGCGGTTTCCCCGTCCGACGATCCCAAAGTGGAAATGGTGGAGGAGCTGGCGGCTGTTCACGCGGCCGTGCAAAACATGTTGCTCGCTGCCCGCGCAATGGGATTGGGGGCGATCTGGCGCACCGGCATGCCGTGTTATCATCCGAAAATGAAGAAACTGTTCGGCTTGGGAGACAAGGAACAATTGGTCGGCTTTATATACGTTGGCTACCCCGCTATCGATGCTCCCGTCAAAAAGCGGACTCCTGCTCGTGAAAAAACGCGGTGGATCGATAAGGATGAACCCTATCATAAATGACAGCCCGCATCATGGCGGGCTGTTTGCTATTCCACCAATTTCAGCGTATCCAACTTCCGTGTAGTCAAATGGAACACGCGGAGCAAGTGGTTGTTGGTGTCGGTGATATATAGTTTGTCTTCGTGGAATAGCACGTCGTTGGGTTCATTCAGCGGCAGTTCTTCGCAGGCCTCGTCCCCGATCCGGCAGGTTGTAGCATCGCTCCTCGCGATCAGCGTTTCGATCCGCTTCGTGGGCAAGTGGGCGACGCGAATGGCGTGGTTATAGGTGTCGGCGATATACACGCGGTCTCCCGCCACATCCACGCCCAATGGATGTTGAAGCAAGGCGGAGTCGAAATCGCCGTCCTTCAGACCGAAGACAAACAACCCCTGACCGATCAACGTGCGCACTTCACCGGTTTGCAAATCACACGTGCGCAGGGCGGAGACTTCGCTGTCGGCAAAATAGAGACGTTCTCCGTCGTGGGCAATCCCGCTGGGTTGGGCTAGTTGCGCCCGTTCGGCGGGGCCGTCGACGATGTTTTCCCAGCCGCTGCCCGCAAATACTTCCACCTGTTGGGTAGTCAAATCTAGTTTCCACAATTGGTGCGGTCCGGCCATCGCAATCAATAATTGATCACCCACCACGGTGCAATCCCAAGGGGAATTAAGCGGAGTCGTCGGACCGTATCCGCCCTTCGCCCCCCAGCGGGCTTGTTCCCCTGTGCCGGCCAGGGTTTCGACCTTGCGGGAGACAAGGTCCAGTCGGCGGATCATATGGTTTTCCGTGTCACAGACATAGAGAAATTGGTCAGTTATGGCCAATCCTTGCGGCCGATAAAAGGTGGCGGTGTCGAAGTTTCCGTCCTCTGCCCCGATTCGGCTGGAACCGATCTTTTGCACGATTTGGGCCCGATTACCATTCACCTTCAGCTCCAAAATCCGGTTGTGGTTGGAGTCGGTGACAAACAGATGCCCCGTTGTGGGATGAAGAGCCAGTTTGCCGGGAAACGACAGCGGATGTTCCGGGACGGGTGGGCGTCGAATATCTATTTTCCGTTCTGCCAAGATTCCTCGATTCCGTGCGTCTGCCAGTGCTTGTCCGATATGGTGGTCCAGCGCCTCTCGCAATCCTTCACCCGACCCTTTGGCCACCACGCGTCCATCGGCACCGATCAGCATGAAGGTGGGCCAGGCGTTTACTGCGTAGGCGTCCCATACCTGGTGATCCGAATCCACATACACTGGGTGTTCGATTTCGTATCGGGCAATCGCATTTCGTATATTTTCCGGGTCACGCTCGTTGTGGAACTTGGCCGAGTGCACGCCGATCACCACGAACGGTTCCGCTTCGTATTTTTTCTCCAAATAGGCCAAATCTGGTAACACATGGATACAGTTGATGCAACAGTAGGTCCAGAAATCCAGCAGGACCACGTGTCCACGCAATTCTTCCAGGGAGAGCGGGCGATCCGTGTTGAGCCACATACCGTCCTTCGGAAATTCAGGTGCCCTTACCATAGAGAAGCCCCCTTCGCGATGGTTTGGTTGTAGCATACACCATCGGCTAAAAAAACGAAACACGGGTGGTTTCACCCGTGATCAGCTCATCATGTCATGACGGTTGACGCGTCACGTACGGAATCGGGTCTTCTACACCCGCTTCGGCAAACCCTTTTAGCCGTAGCCGGCAGCTGTCGCAAACGCCGCAAGCCGGACTTTGTCCCTGGTAGCAGGAAGTGGTCAAATGATACGGTACACCCAATCGGGTGCCCAGCCGGATCGTGTCCGCCTTGGACAAATGAACGAGCGGCGCTTCAATGACGATGGGTCGTTCCTGCTGCGATGTCTTGGTGCCGCGGCGGATCGTTTCGTTCATCGCCGCGATGAATTCCGGACGACAGTCTGGATACCCGCTGTAATCGACGGCGCTGACGCCGATGAAAATGGTGTGGGCACCGACCACTTCAGCGTAGGAGGTGGCCAAGGACAAAAAGATCAAATTGCGGGCCGGCACATAGGTGACGGGAATGTCGTCCGTGACCCCTTCGGTTGGTACCTCCAGCTCCGGGTCGGTCAAAGCACTGCCGCCGATCTGGCGGAGGAAATCCAGCTGCACGATCCGATGCTGTTTGACGTTGTAAAATTGGGCCACGCGTTTGGCGTGTTCCACTTCGTGTCGGTGGCGTTGGCCGTAATCGAAGGTAAGGGCGTAAATTTCATACCCTTTGTCGGCGGCGATACCCATGCAGGTGGTGCTGTCCAATCCGCCGCTCAAGATGACAACCGCCTTTTCGCTCATCTTCCTCTTCCTCCATTTCCGTCATACGCCTCGTTTGTCGGGGTCCCAGATGTATTTGTGCGTTTGCAGGTTTAGCTTGATCCGTTTGTTCTCCCCGGCCAAGATCCATTCCACCAGCTGACTCGGGGGAAGCGTCTCCCACACCGGGCTGAAGAGAATATTCCCTTTCCTTACGCAACGGCGAACCACTTCCATCGCTTCATCGAACTCTTCCCGGTTGGCGATGACGAACTTGATTTCATCCCGCTCGTCCAACAGATGAAAATTGCTCTCGATCATCTTTTCCCGCTCACCGGAAGAAGTGAGCTTATAATCCATCACAAACCGTACTTTTTTTCCTTCCGGTACGCTTTTCCGCCATGTATCGAATCGGTTGAGGCGGATGGCGCCGTTGGTTTCGATGTGAATGTCTTCCACCGATGGGAGAGCAGCCAATTCTTGGATCAACGCCAAGGCTTTCTCTTCGTATAAAAGCGGTTCCCCGCCTGTCAGGCAAATGCAGGGATTACCGTAGCGCTCCACCTGTTCCACGATTTCACCGATCGTGGCGGTAAATTCGGGTGGATATGGTGCATAACTGTACTTGGTATCGCACCAAGTGCAACGCAGATTACAGTTGTACAAGCGGATGAAGGTGGTCGGATAGCCTGACTTCAATCCCTCACCTTCCACTGTCTGAAAGATTTCCACCATGGGAAGGGTGAGATTTTTCGCGTCTCGCTCCTGTGTCTGCATCATGCTTCCACCATCCATTCACGCTTAAGGAAAGCGGAACTGGTGGGTGTTTCGTACAGACGCAACCATTCCAGACGCAATTCCTGCTCCGGCTTACCCATGTTCGCCAACCCTTCTTCCAACTGTTCCCACATCCAGACGATCATGTTTTCCGCGCTGGTGTTCATGGGCGGCAGCACTTCATTCAAATATTGATGGTCCAAAGGTTTCATGATTCGTTCCTTGACCAACTGTTTCAGATCCTTGAAATCGACTACAATACCGATCTCATTGACATATCCGCTCACTTGCAACACCAACCGGTACGTGTGGCCGTGTAGGCTTTTGCATTTGCCGTCGTACAGATGGAGATGGTGTGCCGCATCGAAAGTGAACGATTTTTCCACAGCCACGCGACGGTGGTGGTATTTCAACTGCTCTTTTTGAATATCCCGACCGAATACTTGCAGTTTGGGTGGAAAACGGTACGTTCCCGGCGCGAGGGATTCCCCTGCTGTTTCACTTCCGTTTTCGTCCCACAGATTTTTTTCACACATGTTAATCGCTCCCTAGTGTTGTTTTAAGAGTGGTGGGTTCTCGACACTCTTGATGGACAAGGGATTTCGCGGTCTAATCACCACGAAAAAGGCCCGTTTGCAAAGAATATGCAAACCACGGGCCGAAAAAGCTTTTTCCCGTGGTAAGTGTAACATATTTTCACAGCTTTTGTGCTGCACTTTTTGGTAAAGGAGAAATGAGGAACCCCATCGATTGGCTGCAAAGCGCCAGGGATCGAAAAAAGACACGCGGAAAAGCGTGTCTCTTCAGGTTGAGTCAACTCAAGATAGCAACTGCCGTAGCTCCTCTGTTATTTTCTGAACCAACTCCGGTCTTCCGTGAAATTGAGCTGGGGTATTCTGAAAGAGCACAATGCGCCACTTGTCCGCACGCTTCACAGTGACAAGTGTGTGATGCGTATTGAGTCTGGGCTCAATGTCCGTCTGCCCAGGTGACACCATACCTGCGACCGCGCGTAGGATCGCCACTTCAGGACTCAAAAAGCGCACGCCTCTGACTTTGGCCACGAAGGCGGCAGTGGGGTGATCGGCAAAGATTTGCTGAAGATGCGAAGCGATCTCTGTCCGACCTGTGATATTGCTTCCATCGAAGCCGATGAGTTCCCCGTCCTCAGCGAAAGGACTGGTCATGGCATCGGCACTTCGCTTGTTCCAACCATCCAACAGTTGTTGATAGAGTGCACGAACTTCGGTCTCATCAGTTGAGTATGGCGGTTCAAATGTAGGGGAGCTCATGTTTCAATTCCTCCTTGGAAGACTGTGTACAGGCGTATGTGCTACTTCCTTACAATATATAGCAATTTCCACTTGGAAGCCAACATATCGGTGGGATGGACATTTTTGATTTGCTTTAGGATATGTTCTCGGTTTCTTGTTCCACATCGGGATCGGGGATTATGAAAACAACTGAAAAGGGAAGCAGCCGTTGTTGACACAATCTGCGGGCACCGATTTCCCGTTTTCGTGTCTGGTCAGGACGCAAGGTTTTCCAGAAGTTCGCCTGACCAACCCCTAACCAGCTACGACTCGGAAAGCACCGGTACATTCATGGGCAATTTCCTTTAAGCCATGTACATTGCCCGCGTCATGCGCTCCCCCGTTCAAAAAGGCAAAAACGAGCTTCCTTGCGGGGCGCAGGTGGAACCATCCGGGATAGCGAAGCGGACAGGCTCATCAGAGATACAACTTCTATCGTAGTTAAATGTTTCAGGCCGGTATTCACCGGCCTGAAGTTAACAACCATCCCGAAAAATGTTTACCCTGGGGGAAGCGGACACATACTGGGATGGGATGTTCCCCGAGCGATTGATCAGGTCTGAGGGCCCTTTCCGTCTTTGTCCGCGTCCATGGCCTTGCCGATATACGCAAAGATCTTCTGATCCAGCCCCATCTGTGCCCCGAAATCTGGATTCTCCTCATACATGCGTTGCAGGGACTGCCGGATGCCGGGATCGCCTCCGGTGAACATCTTTACCAGCCCTTTCCATCTCCGAGCCAATTTCCGTACGTTTTCGTCATGCGGGGGTGTTCCTTTCTCCATCTCTTCCCGCACCCGCCGGATCAGCTCCGGCCACTCGCGTTCCGTTTCACGGATTGTTTCTTCTCCCAATAGTTTACGACGTTCTTCCAGTTGCTTCAGTTGTTCTTCGGTGTAATACTTTCCACGCAGCTGTTCGCTCATGCGGATCACCTCCAACGTATGAAGCAATGTCTCCGTATTGACTTTCTGACGGGTGTCCAACCAGCGCCGGATCAGGATCAACCGTTCCCGAAGTGTTTGCATGAGTTGGATTTTGTTCTCCAATTGCTCCAGCTGTCGGTCGATGATGTGTTCCGGGGAGAATGTCGGTTTTTGCAAGCATGCCTGGATCTCTTCCAGTGAAAACCCCAGACTTTTGAGCGACAAAATTTGTTGCAGTCGTATGACGTCATCCGGTGTGTAGACGCGATGGCCAGATTCCGTGTGGCGGGACGGTTTTAACAGCCCGATCTGATCGTAGTAATGCAAGGTTCGGATAGTAAGCCCTGTCTCTTGGGCCAGTTCCCCGATTTTCCACTGGCGCTCTTCCATCGTGTTCCCTCCTTTCTGCAGGTTACAGCATACAACCTGACGTAACGTCAGGTTCAAGCCTTTTTTCGGTGTCAAGACAAATCGACGAGTTTTGTGGTAGGATGGATATGGAAGGTATGTACGGTCCGAGACCCTGAATAGCTGGAGGATGATCGTATGGCCAAAATCGACGCGCTGCTCGAGCGTGCATTGAACGGGGAACGACTCGGGTTGGAAGAGGGAATCGCCCTTTGGGAATCTGACGAGATCGAAAAACTGGGTTGGGCGGCCAATAAGCTGATGGAACGCCGTCACCCGGAACCGATTACCACATTTGTGATCGGGCGAAACATCAACTACACCAATGTCTGTGATACGTATTGCCGGTTCTGTGCATTTTACCGGGCACCGGGATCGGATGAAGGATATGTGCTGTCCAATGAGGAGATTTTTCGCAAGATCCAGGAGACGATCGATGTAGGCGGCACGGAAATTTTGATGCAGGGCGGGACCAACCCCAATCTGCCGTTCTCGTATTATACCCAGTTGCTGCGGGAGATCAAAAAGCGGTTCGATATTCATATGCATTCGTTCTCCCCGGCAGAGATTTTGAAGATGAAAGAAGTCTCGGGTCTGCCTCTGGAAGAAGTCATCCGCCAACTGAAAGAGGCCGGCCTGGACTCCATCCCCGGTGGCGGAGCGGAAATCCTGGACGACCGAACCCGCCGGAAGATCAGCCGGTTGAAAGGATCATGGCGCGACTGGATGGATGTGATGCAGACGGCGCACCGTCTGGGGATGCACACCACGGCCACCATGGTGATCGGGTTTGGCGAATCGCTGGAGGAACGGGTACTGCACCTGCTGCGCATTCGCGAAGCACAAGATGAGACAGGCGGATTCCTCGCTTTCATCGTTTGGACGTTCCAGCCGGAAAATACCTATCTCCAACGGGAAAAGCTCCCGCCGGAAGAGTATCTGAAAGCGGTGGCCATCTCCCGTATCATGCTGGACAACATTCCCAACTTGCAATCGTCCTGGGTGACGATGGGACCGGAGATCGGGAAATTGTCTCTCTCATACGGCTGCAATGATTTCGGAAGTACCATGATCGAGGAGAACGTCGTCTCCGCCGCTGGCACGACGTACAAGGTGAATACCAACATGATCCTCCGCCTGATTCGCGAAGCGGGCAAGATTCCCGCCCAACGCAACACCAAATATGAGATTCTGCGGATTTTCAGGGAAAACGAATCGGTGGAAAAGGATTTTGTGATGCAAAACTGATTCAATCAGCGGGTAGTGAAACCACGAGCGCCGGAGCGGAATGACCGCGCCCGGTGCTTTTTCCTTCTTTAAAAACCAAACATATGTTTCCATAACTGTTAATGGAGGGGAGTTTGGTGACCGGAAAAACCCACCTGGCGGTCGGGATCGCGACCGGAACGATTGTGGCCGGTGTGACAGGGGTTTCCGACAAATTGATCCCGACGGTAACTACCATTGCTGTTGCCGGCTTTGCGTCCTTATTGCCGGATATTGACGAAGACGGCAGTATGCTGAATGAATGGTTATTCCGATTTGTCCCCAAATCCTTTCAACTCCGCTCCATTTTGCTGGCACTCCTGGGAGCGGTGGTCTTGTTCCTTTCCTATTGTTATCATGGGCCTGTTTGGGCATGGGCTAGCGGAATTTGGGCGATGGTAGTCGCCTTTGTTCCACATCGGACGATTACCCATTCCGTTGTCGGCACGGTTTTTTTGGCGTGGGTGATGCAGCAGGCATGGCCCGAATATGCATTGGCAGCGGTGGCCGGCTACGGATCCCACTTGCTGACAGATGCCATGACGCCGAAAGGGATTCCACTTTTTTGGCCATGGAAATTGAAAGTCGGTTTCAAGGCATTGGGAATTCGCGTGAAAACGGGTGGTGGATTGGACAAGGTGTTGGGAATTATCGCTTTGTGGTGTGCCTGTTTGTTGATGGTATGGTTCGTATTCTCCTTTTTTTATGAGGAAGCGGTGGCGGCGGGACTCTTTTCACTTCCCCAACCAAGTGAGTTGCGCTGCCGCTGACTAAGGCACTTCACCGCCGTGAAGGCTGTTTTTCGGGATCACATTTCCGGGATACAGCTTTTTTCGGGATTAATGATTTCTTCCCGCAAACGGTCACCCGTCAAATACTTTTTTATGATTGCTTGGAACATCATTGAGCGAAAACAATTCGGGTGAGGTCCAGAGTGAATGTGAAAGCAGAGCGGTTCTTTTGCCAGTAAGCGACTTTTTTTAGATTGAGAAACAAAGAAAAAGGGCCCACCCGAATGTCACGAGGATACGGAGCGGAGCCTGGATACTGTCTGTCTATAGTCGCTTATATGCTATCTGCGGATCAGCTGGCCCAGATCCGCTTTTTTTGTTCCAACATTTCTTCGTTGGTGATTACTCCCTGCTCTTTCAACCGGGCCAACCGTTCCAATTTGATCAGGATGTCGTCATCCAGGGGTACTTTTATGGCCGATTCGGCCGATTGGACAATCCGTTGCCGAATCGTGGCGACGAGTGGTTGGATGCGTGTTTTATCAATGCCACTGATGCGGAGATGATTGCCGGAAACATGGATCTCCAATGAGCCGAACAAAATACCGGTGGAAAAGCCAACTGAGGCGATTTTGTGGTAATCAAACGTCTCGACGTGCAGGGAAAACAGCCGTTTCTCCAGAAAGATCAACCGTTGATTTGTAGCCGCCAAAATGCCGTGACGGTTCTGGTACCGACCGTACACCAAGGATTCGATGTTTTCCCCTTCCAATAGCACTTGTGGCAACTGCTTGATTTCCCGCCAAACCATCCAAGAACGAACCCGATTAAATCCCAACCGCTTGATTTGTGCACGTACTTCCTGCGGGGTTGGCATCGCACATACCTCCTTTTTGCACAAGGGGGAGATGACTCCATCTTAAAAAATAAACCGATTTCAGTCTATTGCCAAAAGGTATTAATTTTCCTTCCGCAGGCCGTCTGATTGATTCATGTATACCTCCGCTTTTGAACCCATATACTAGGAATAACACTTATTGGACAAAGGAGCGGACGGGGATGGCGGCGTATCTGATCACATTGCCCAATCAAGCGCAGAATGAAGTGGATCAGCTCAGGCGCTGCCTGAACCGCAGGCAGGAACATCTTGCTGCCGCCGGGTGGGACTGCCGGTTGCAGGAATGGGAAACGCCAGATCGCGTTGTGTTTCGGTTTTCCTGTCTCAAACGAGGGACAAAGGCGGAAGAAACCGTCTGTCGGGAACTGGGAAAAGGGATTGCCCATTTTATCTTGTCTTACCGGGAACCGGCCATGATCCGGAGCTTGATCCGGCGTGGTTATCAGGCACAACAGCCGGGCGAAATCAAACAGATTGAAGCGTATGCCGGCCGGATTGCCAGTGAGAAAAGCGGGCAGTCGTCTCGTCTTCGTTTGCAGAGAAAGGAAAAAATCGCCCGTCACCTGGAACGTTTTCTTCACACCAGCTCCATGCTATCCGTCGATGGGTTTATCACTTTCCGTTTAAAGTCGTATCTGCGGGCGCTGCACAAACTGGTGAACCACGCCATTGACGAATATCTCCTGGACCAGGAGTACAAGGAATTTATTCAACTCTTGCGTTACTTTGTCTCCATGCAACAACCGAAGGTCCCGTTGGTCCATGTGATGCATGTAGAGGATCGTTGTTTCCAACTCTTGCAATCCGATGGGAAACCACTCACCGTTCAGGAGACGGACAGTACGATCGATGAGTTGCTGGAACAAGCGTTTTCGCACGAAGACCTGATTGTCAGCACGCTGCTTACTGTGGCACCCGAACAAGTGATTATGCACACTCGTCACGAAGAGGCCAATGTTGTCCGAACCCTGAAGCAGGTGTTCGAAGGCCGAATCCATATATGTAAGGGGTGTGCGCGCTGCGGGGAGGAGGCCCAATCGCACTCGGATGCTTGACTAGGGTTTCCTCCTGCCGTTATAATACATACAAATTTCAATTTGAGGACTGGCCATGACGAGGACATGAAACGGTCACACATGGTTGCCAGAGAACGGGGGCCATCGGCTGGAAGCCCTCGAACCCGCTGGTGATCGTTTTACCACCTCCGATGCTGCAACCGGGAACGTTCGTGTAGGGGACGAATCAGTATCGGTTGCCGGGTTCACGCCGTTATCCGTGATGAGAGGGACATGTCCGATATGGGCGTGTCCGAAAAAGGGTGGAACCACGACAACCACGCTCGTCCCTTTGGGCCGGGCGTTTTTTATTTGTCGAAAAGGAGGAAGAAGCATGAGCGTAGCGGTCAAATTGCCCGATGGTTCGGTTCGCGAGTATGATCGGCCGGTTACGGTGGAAGATGTCGCCGCTTCAATCAGCAAAGGGCTGCACAAAAAAGCAGTTGCCGGTATGATCAACGGCAAGACGGTCGATCTTTCCACCGAAGTGCCGGATCAGGCAGAGGTGAAGATACTCACCCTGGACGATCCGGAAGGGTTGGAAGTGTATCGTCACAGCACCGCGCACCTGATGGCACAGGCGATCAAACGGCTGTATCCCGATGTGAAACTGGGGATCGGTCCGGTGATTGAGGACGGGTTTTATTACGACATCGATCTGCCGGTTCGCCTCACCCCGGAAGATCTGCCTAAAATCGAGGCGGAAATGGAGAAGATCGTCAAAGAGGACCTTCCCATCAAGCGCAAAGTCGTCTCGCGTGAGGAGGCCATCCGGATCTACGAGGAAATCGGCGATCATCTGAAACTGGAGATCATCCGTGATTTACCGGAGGATGCAACCATCACGATCTATGAGCAGGGAGAATTTTTCGACCTGTGCAGGGGGCCGCATCTGCCGTCGACCGGGAAGATCAAAGCATTCAAACTGCTCAGCATCGCCGGCGCCTATTGGCGGGGAGACGCCAACAACCAGATGCTGCAACGCATCTACGGCACCGCATGGCCGAAGAAATCGCAACTGGACGAATATCTGAAACGGTTGGAAGAAGCCAAACAGCGGGATCACCGCAAACTGGGCAAAGAGCTGAAGATTTTCACCCTCACGCCTGAAGTAGGGCAGGGATTGCCGCTGTGGTTGCCCAACGGAGCGACCATTCGCCGCGTGATTGAGCGATACATCGTTGATCTGGAGGAACGGCTGGGGTATCATCACGTGTACACACCGCATCTGGCCAATGTGGAGTTGTACAAGATCTCCGGTCACTGGGATCATTATCATGAGGACATGTACCCGCCGATGCGGATGGACAATGAAGAATTGGTACTTCGCCCGATGAACTGTCCGCATCATATGATGATTTACAAAAGCGAACTCCGGAGCTATCGCAATCTGCCGGTGCGGATCGCTGAGCTGGGCACGATGCACCGTTACGAGATGTCAGGTGCATTGGCCGGTCTGCAACGGGTTCGTTCCATGACGCTCAACGATGCCCACATCTTCTGCCGCCCGGATCAGATCCAATCCGAATTCACCAAAGTGGTACGGTTGATCCAGCGGGTGTACGAGGACTTCGGTATCAAGGATTTCTGGTACCGCTTGTCGTTCCGTGATCCGGCAGACAAGGAGAAATACGTTCAGAATGACGAGATGTGGGACATGGCGCAACAGATGTTGAAAAATGCCATGGACGACCTCGGTTTGGAGTATGTGGTAGCGGAAGGGGAAGCGGCTTTCTACGGACCCAAGCTGGATGTGCAGGTGCAAACCGCTTTGGGTAAGGACGAAACGCTGTCGACGGTTCAATTGGATTTCCATCTGCCCAACCGGTTTGAACTGGAATACATCGGTGAAGACGGTCAGCCGCATCGTCCCGTGGTCATTCACCGTGGCATCGTCGGGACGATGGAACGGTTTGTCGCCTTCTTGCTGGAATATTACAAAGGCGCCTTGCCGGTCTGGTTGTCTCCCATTCAGGCGCGTGTGCTGACCATCTCTGAGTCCTTCAACGAATATGGACAGCAGGTGGTCGACCGCTTGAAAGAAGCGGGCATCCGTGCCGAACTGGACAACCGCAATGAGAAAATCGGATACAAGATACGTCAGGCCCAGCTGCAAAAAATCCCGTATATGCTCGTTGTCGGCGAAAAAGAGCAAGCAGCCGGCACGGTAGCCGTTCGTCACCGGTCCGAAGGAGATCAGGGTGCCCGGCCGGTGGAGGAAGTGATCGATCAGATCCGTCGGGAAATCGAAGCGAAGAAGTGATCTGTGCAAAGGTTTGTATGCTTGACAAAAAAAACCGCCCATGATATGATTGAGCGGTGATCAAGCAGAAGCGCCCCGCTTCTCACCTTTCGACGCATTTGCGCAGTTGGAAGGTTGTCATCGTCGATGATTCGGAGACAAAGTGTGGGCGTGTGCCCGCACTTTTTTCTTATCCAGCCCAAATACCCCTCGGAGGTGGCAGGTTATCAGCAGGGAACATCAGGTCAACGAAGCGATTCGTGCCCGTGAGGTTCGATTGATTGGCCCCAACGGAGATCAGATCGGGGTCGTACCACTTAGGGAAGCGCTCCGCATGGCGCAGGAAGCCAATTTGGATCTGGTCAACGTTGCGCCGCAAGCGAAGCCGCCGGTGTGCCGGATCATGGATTACGGCAAATTCCGCTATGAACAGAGCAAACGGGAAAAAGAAGCGCGCAAGAAGCAAAAAACCATCCAGGTCAAAGAAGTTCGTCTCAGTCCGTCCATCGAGGAGCACGATCTGCAGACCAAACTGCGCAATGTGAAGAAGTTCTTGCAAAGCGGGGACAAAGTGAAGCTGACCATCCGCTTTCGCGGACGGGAGATCACGCACCAAGAGATCGGCTTGGGTATCCTGAACCGGATGGCCAAGGAAGTGGAGGATCTCGCTCAAGTAGAGCGCCAGCCCAAATTGGAAGGGCGCCAGATGATCATGATCTTGAGTCCGAAACAGCAGTGAGGAGGAGCTTTGCATGCCGAAAATGAAGACTCGCCGCGCTGCGGCCAAACGCTTCAACAAAACGGGAACAGGTAAAGTAAAACGCAATCATGCGTTTAAAAGTCACTTGCTGGAAGGGAAAACCATGAAGCGCAAGCGGAAATTGCGCAAAAGTGCCATCTTGGCCAAAGGCGATGTGAAACGGATCAAGCAACTCATCGCCTACAAATAAGGTTTTTCACAAATTGTTGGATTGATTTCGGGAGGGATTGGTTGTGGCACGTGTAAAAGGCGGGGTAGTGACGCGCCGTCGTCGGAAAAAAGTGTTGAAACTGGCCAAAGGTTACTTTGGTTCTAAACATACATTGTTCCGCACTGCGAAACAACAAGTGATGAAGTCGCTGATGTACGCGTACCGCGATCGTCGTCAGCGCAAACGCGATTTCCGCAAATTGTGGATTACCCGGATCAACGCCGCTGCACGGATGAACGGTTTGTCCTACAACCGGTTGATGTACGGCTTGAAACAAGCGGGTGTGGAAATCAACCGCAAAATGCTGGCTGACTTGGCGGTGAACGATCAAAAAGCGTTTGCCGAGCTGGCCAACTTGGCGAAAGAAAAACTGAACGCTTGATATATGCAATCTCCCCCTCGTCCCTATGGGCGAGGGGGTTTTGATTGGAGGATCAACGTTGACATGATTGAAGAGAGATTTGAATCGAAGCGACCATACTTTTTCTTGTATCCTAGAGATGAATCAAATACCGAAGGTACAGATACGCTTGTGCGATCGCCAAAGACAGAAGCGTCACGGGAGCACCCACTTTCAGATACTCCACGTAGCTAAAACCCTTGCCTTCCCGGGCCGCGATATTGGCCACGATCACGTTGGCGGAAGCGCCGATGATGGTGCCGTTCCCACCCAGGCATGCGCCCAGTGCCAACGACCACCACAGCGCATTCATTTCCGGAGAGTTGGTGGGAAGTCCGAGGGTGGTTGCCATATCCTGAATCAATGGGATCATGGTGGCCACAAACGGAATGTTGTCAATGACGGCCGAAGCGATCCCGGAGACCCACAAGATCAGTGTGGCGGCCAATGGGATATTGCCATTCGTAAGTTCCAACAGCTGAACGGCCAAATGCTTGATGACCCCCACTTCCTGTAATCCGCCCACAAGCGTAAACAATGCAGCGAAAAAGAAAATGGTTTCCCATTCCACATAATCGAATGCCGATTCGATTTTCTTTTTGTCCAAGCCGATGAGCATCAGCACCGTTGCCCCGGTGATGGCGATGACGGAGGCTTCTATATGGATGAAGGAATGCAACACGAATCCGAGGATGGTCAGTCCAAGAATGAACAATGATTTTTTGGCCAATCTACGATCCTGAATAAAGGCTTCTTCATCCATTTCCATCAATCGGTCTACATGTTCCTCATGGGTGCTCAATTGTTCTCGATAGATCCCGTATAACAACAACAGGGTAGCAGCGAGAATCACCACGATGACAGGCCCCAGATGGATCAGGAAGGCATTAAATGTCAGATGTTCATTGGCCGATCCGATCATGATATTGGGAGGGTCGCCGATCAAAGTGGCAGTTCCACCGATGTTTGAAGCGATGATTTCAGAGATGAAAAAGGGAACCGGACTCACTTTCAATATGTAGGTGACTGCCAGTGTGATGGGAGCCACCAACAGAACAGTGGTTACATTGTCGAGAAAGGCGGATGCCAATGCTGTCAGCAGAGAGAAAATAATTAGGATGCGGATCGGGTTTCCCTTGGCCGCTTTGGCGGATTTGACGGCTACATATTGAAAGACCCCCGTTTGGTTGAGAATGCCCACCAGGATCATCATGCCAATCAGCAAGGTAATCGTATTCCACTCGATGTATTGTTCAAACACCCGATCAGTGTCCAGCACCCCGAAGAGGACCAATAAAGACGCACCCAACAGTGAAATCACGGCCCGATTGATTTTTTCCGTGACGATGATGGCATAGGTGGTCAGAAAAATCGTGATGGCAATTGTGGTTTGCCCCATACTCACTCTCCTCCCGAAAAGTGGGAAGCCCTCTGCAGGGCCCTCGAAAAAAGCAAAAAGGAGCCCTTGGTGACAGGCTCCTCCGATAGTCGAAAACTTATTCAATTCTTCTTTAATCATATCTCAAACAACAAAGGATGTAAACGGAAGTACAGTGAAAAATCTTTGAAATAAAGACCGCCTTATGTTGATCCACTCTGTCTATAGCATCTCCCCTTGCACATGACTCCTTTTATATGAATATTAGGAAAAATGCAGTATGGTGAATTATGCGACGATGCGCTAAGGATATATTAGATCCACTGATTTTACGGGGGGATTTTATGAGCAAAAAATGGATGATTACGCTGATTTTCGTAACAGTCCTGTGGATGTGGATACAACCGATGGCTTCTTCTCCGGTCTATTCTCAAAGTGGAGGACACCCTGATTCACAAGAGACGGAAGAGTTGATCGTCGGATTTCGTGACGATACTTCCGTGGATACGGCATTCGACGTTCATCGGAAAATGGGAATGCAAGTTGTGAAAAGCGTACGGGGACCGCTCCGATTTGACGTCGTCAAAGTCAAAGGCAAGACAGTGGAGGAAGCCGTCCAAATGTATCGACGGATGCCAGGGGTGGCGTATGCCGAACCCAATGCCGTTTTCCGCCTACAGGACTATTTCCCCGGCTATCCCGTTTATCCGAAAGATCCCTACTACATCACCGGTCAGTGGGGAGTCAAACAGGTATGGGCAGACATCGCGTGGGACAAGGCGAGAAGCAGTTCGCGCACCGTGGTTGCAGTGTTGGACTCCGGTGTGGATGATACGCATTCGGAACTTTCCGGCAAAGTGATCAAGGGTTACGATTATGTCAACAAAGATACCAACCCGATGGACGATGACACCCAATTCGGTGGACACGGTACGCAAATGGCCGGCATCATCGCCGCGCAGACCGACAACCTGTCGGGTATTGCCGGAATGGCGCCATACGCGAAAATCCTGGCGATCAAGGTATGTGGGAGAGATGGAACATGTTCCATCGCCAACATCGCACAGGGGATTCAGTACGCAGTCAATCATGGTGCTGGCGTGATCAACATGAGTTTCTACGGCTATCAATCCAGCACCACTTTGTCCAACGCGGTCAATTACGCTTACAGCAAAGGTGTTGTGATGGTGGCCTCTGCCGGCAACGACGGTAAAAACCGTGTCACTTGGCCGTGCTACTATTCTCAGGTGGTATGCGTGGGTGCAACCGATATGGATGATAAAAAGGCCTCTTTTTCTAACTATGGTATATGGGTGGACGTGGCTGCTCCCGGTGTGGACATCGAAACCACGCGGCGCGGTGGCGGATATGGATACGCTAGTGGCACCTCACCGGCGGCCGCGTTAGTCTCCGGTGAAGCCGCACTTTTAAAAGCGCAAGGCCGTTCGTATGCCAACGTGATTAGCGCCATTACGAAAACGACGGATGCGGTTCCCGGAATGGGAACGTATTGGCGATATGGGCGCATTAATGCTTATCGTGCGGTACAGTATTGAGATGAATAGACGGCCGGGTTCCCGGCCGTCTTCTTTGTTCCGTCGGTTACTGGTTGGCCGCACCCTTCGTCGGGGTGGTATCTTGGGTAGCGGACCAATTTCCACCGTCAGGATAGCGGTACCACGACGCATCATAGGCTGTGGAGGAATAGGTATATTGGTCGATGACCTTTCCGGAGGAATCTTTCAAAGTGACATCATCACCGGTATTGTTGAAATAGTTGTTGGTTTCCCATACCCAGTATCCATGGGCGGGGATGGTGGTGCCGGACGGGATCGTGTAGGGAGACGAACCACCGCCGACGATGTCGTCGATGATGTAGCCGCCGATATTGACCGGGCTGTCGGACGGATTGTACAATTCCACGAATTCCTTGGAAAATGCCGTGTTGGGTGCCGGCAGGACCTCATTGATCAAGACCGAGCCGGTGGCTCCCCCGTTGTTGCGCGTGTATCCGGCTGATTGCGCATCGGCTTCCGTCCAGAAAAAGACGCGGTTTTCGACCGGAATCTGTTGATAGTCGGCTGGATCCACGTAGGTTTTGGTGTAATAATCACCTACATATTTGTCCGGTTGGCGTCCACCGATGCGCAGGCGAAATTCAAACGGCAGTTCCGTCAGCGGGTCGGCTGGATTCCAAATCCCCCGTCCTGCTTGTTTCGCTTCGAGCATCGCGGCGCGATATTCCTCGTAATACTTCATGTTGGGATAGATGTAATACGTCACAGCATGGCCTTGGCGTAAGATCTCCTTGTTGACGTCGAGATTGCCTTTCCATACATGACCCAGAACGCGGCCGTAGTTGTCCTTTTCCTCCACGTCAGTCTCGATGGTCACCGGTGTGCCGGGAGGCAGGAGCTGTTTGAGATAGTCCGATGCTTCATAGGCGTGGTGTCCCTGGTTTTGCCCATTGTAATTGGTTTCAGGGGTATCGATGGACACCAGCCGAACAGTGGTGGAGCCCAATACCGGTGTTTGCAAATGAATGGTGTCACCATCCACTACGTCCGATACAACGGATGTGTAAGAGGCGGCATCTGCCCGATGGACGGGGGACAGGATCGGCATCATCCCGAAGACCACCAATACCAGGACCAGTCCGACAATCGGCCGCTTCCAACCATAATGATTCACGCGACATCCTCCTTTGGTCTTGGGACTTTCGTCTCTCTCTTTTTTTATCATCACTTTTCGATTTTTTCGTAAAGTCCTTTTGTTTTTTTCATAAAAAATACCTGCCCGGATGGACAGGTGTGATGACCAAGTTACGGGGTTGCTTGTTCCTCAGCAACATGACCGACTGATCCTTCCCGTTGCGGGGTGTCCTCAGATCGGTTGGAGGTGCGCAGCGGAATCTCTTTCAGCCACAAGGTGAAGACCAGTGCCGTGAACAGCACGATTGCTCCCGTTAAAAATACGCTGTCCAGTGCGTGTGCCAGTGTCGTCCTCAACATCCGAATAACATGGTCAAACATTCCCGACATGGCTTCCGGAAGACTGTGCCGAATCTGCGCCAATCGGTCCGGGTTCAACAGGATCTGCGGGTTGTGCAGGGCACTCAGTTTCTGCGCCAACGCGTGGGACAGGGCTGGTTGTGCTGGATGTTGTGTCGCTAAACGTGACATTTCGTCTTTCATATGGCTGGACAGGATCGTTCCCATCACGGCTACTCCAACGGTTCCTCCCATTTGCCGGAACAGTTGGGTGGAAGAAGTGGCCACACCGAGATGGCGGTGTTCTACTGCATTTTGCACCGTCAGCGTGAAAATGGGGAAAGCGATTCCCAATCCCGTCCCGATCACGATCATATATAGAACGACGGATCCGTTTGTGGCATCGGTGTCCAACAACGACATCAGATACATGCCGCTTGCCATGAGCAAAATGCCGAACAGGGCGAGACCTTTGTATCTCCCCGTCCGTGAGACGATTTGACCGCCGATGATACTCGCGACGACCATGCTCAAGGTAAGCGGGATGGTCACGAAACTGGATTGGGTGGCAGAAGTGCCGATCACACCCTGGATGAAGAACGGGGTGTAGATGATGGCCCCGAACATACCGATCCCTAATGTGAAATTCACCAGGTTAGATAAGGTAAATACGCGGTTGCCGAACAGATGCAAGGGTAAGACCGGATTTTTCGCTCTTTGCTCTACCCAAATGAACAGAACCAGTGCCAGCATCGAACCGCTGAACAGGCCGATGATGATGGGGGAGGACCAGGCGTATTTACTCCCTGCCCAAGAGAAGGCCAGCAATATCGGCGTGATGGTCAACACAAGCAAAGCCGCCCCCGCCATGTCGATCGGTTCCTTCTCTTTGCGGCTGACCGAGGGGAACAGCCACCAGATCAACATAAACGCCACCAGTCCGAAGGGAAGAAAGATCCAAAAGACCCAGTGCCATTCCCAATGATCCACAATATACCCGCCCAATGTGGGTCCCAGCACGCTGGCCACTCCAAACGCGGCACTCAGGGCGCCCTGCCATCGTCCCCGTTCGCGGGGCGGAAACAGATCACCGACGGAGGTGAATGCCGTGGACATGATCATTCCACCGCCCAATCCCTGAAACCCGCGATACAGAATGAGTTCAAAGATGTTGGTGGCGGTGCCGCACAAAAGGGAACCCGTCACGAAGAGACCGATCCCGATTAACAGAAACGGCTTCCGGCCGTAGATGTCGGAGAGTTTCCCGACCAGGATGGCTGTGATGCTGGACGTCAGCATGTAGATGGTGAACACCCAGTTGAAATAGGACATGCCCCCCAGTTTGGAAACGATGCGGGGCAACGCGTTGCCGACGATCGTCTGGTTGAGTGCGGCAAACAACATGGATGCCATGATCGCCACCATGATTGTCATTTTCCGCTTCGTATCCAGGTGCTCCATCCATTTTCCCCCTTTTTCATTAGACCACAGAAAAGTTTATGTAGTGAAATAATGATCAAATAAAGCGCGTCTGTCAGATCAATTTCTGAAACAGACGCGTCAGCGTTTCAATCTCTTCCGTCGTCAAACAATCGAACCGACGCTGGAAATAAGCCCGTTTTTTCTCTCCCAACTCCCGGATGATCGTTTCCCCTTCGTTTGTGATCCGCAGTTCTACCACTCGTTTGTCGCGGCGGGAACGTTGGCGCTCCACCCATCCTTTGTTCACCAATCGATCAGTCACATTGGTAATGTGGCTGGCGGAAACCTCGAGTTCCTGGGCGAGCTCCGACACGGTTTGCGGTCCCCTCTCCTGCAGCTGTTTGAGGATGAAGAAATCACCGTTGGAAATGGTTTCACCCAAAACGGCTTGCAATTCCTTTCGCAATTTGCGAATCAAGGTTCGAAGGGAAATCTCCAATTCATGAAGCAGTTCCTGCCGGGTGCTCACATCGCGCCTCCTTTCCGATGCATAAAATGTTAACTTTATTAATTATATAAAAAGAAAGGCAATCATGCAATCTTTGATTGGTCGGTTGCATGATCTGATGACTGATTCTTCAAACTACCCTTGATCTTGGATTGTTTTTTATGTAAAATAATAAAGAAACTTCTTTATGTTTAGTGATTGTTCAGAGGGGATCAACCACTTGAGGTAGGCTCAACTCAAATGGCGGGGGGAATACATAGATGGCGAAACATATTGCAGATACGACGGTTTTGGCTAACGGCGTGAAATTCCCATGGCTCGGCTTGGGCGTTTGGAAAGCAAAAGAAGGAAGCGAAGTGGAAAATGCGGTAAAATCGGCGATCCAAACCGGCTATCGCAGCGTGGACACGGCGGCAGTTTATCAAAACGAAGAGGGTGTCGGCAGAGCGATCAAGGAATGCGGTGTACCGCGCGAGGAATTGTTTATCACGACCAAAGTGTGGAATGCCGATCAAGGGTACGAATCCACCTTGAAGGCATTTGAAACCAGCCGCAAGAAATTAGGTCTGGAATATGTGGACTTGTACTTGGTACATTGGCCGGTGAAAGGAAAATACAAAGAAACGTGGAAAGCGCTCGAGAAGCTGTATAAAGAAGGATGGGTGCGGGCAATCGGTGTGAGCAACTTCCAGGTGCACCATCTCAAAGATGTGATCGAAGATTGCGAAGTAAAACCGATGGTGAATCAAGTGGAGTTTCACCCTTACCTGACGCAAATGGAACTTCTCGCTTATTGCAAAGAGCAAAACATTCAGCTTGAAGCTTGGAGCCCACTCATGCAAGGGGAAGTGGTCAACGTTCCGGAGATTCAGGAGCTGGCAAAAAAATATGGCAAAACGCCGGCGCAAATCGTATTGCGTTGGGATCTCCAGCATGGCGTTGTTACCATTCCAAAATCCGTGAAAGAACATCGTATCAAAGAAAATGCAGACATCTTTGATTTTGAACTGACGGCGGAAGACATGGCGAAACTGGATGCGTTGAACAAAAACCACCGCTTTGGTCCCGATCCGGACAACTTTGATTTCTGACGTGGACATTCGAATCATCCACCGTTTTTAGAATAGCGGTGAGCGACTTTAGAGGTTGCTAGAAGCAGAGACGGGAATTTCGAGCCCGTGAACTTTGTCAATAACCTGAAAAGCTACCCTATGTTTTCTAGGGTAGCTTTTCCTATTTTTTGGTCAGATACAAGCAGCGCACGGTCGCTTCGGACCAAATATGCAGAACGCGCAAGCTAGCCTCGCATAGAGGAATTGCCCGCGAAGAAACTCTCACATGCCAATAGATCTACCGATGACGTCTACGATAGACGACAAACGAATAGACTCCCGGAATCACCGCCGTAAGCCCGATTGCCGTCACCAAAATCCCCACCGCCAACCAGCCGGGCAGGAAAGCAGCGATGAGCATCAACACACCTGCAATTACCCAGAGAGGAGCCGCCAAGCGGTGGGTGCGTCGCCATACCTCTTCATCCGCCAGTGTCCAAGGGGTTCTGATCCCGAAGAAATAATTGAACCGAACCTGACCCAGGAAATTTCCGATCACCATCCAGATCAGACCAACCATCAACAATACGGCCATCTGCATATGGATGCGGAATCCCAGGTTGAAGGCCAGTATCAAGCCGAACATCACGGTCAGAAACGTGGTGATGGTCAAGCGAAAGATCACATAAAAACGGCGAAATTTGGCGTAGTTTTCCCGTTTCGGGTCCACCATGGGTAAAAACTTGGTTAACAGGGGAACGGCCAACAACAGTAACCCTTGGATGATCAGAAAGGTGCTTTTGGACTGGTATCCGTTGGGTTGACCCGTGATCCCGAAATGGACGGCCATCTTGGGCGGCAAGGCGGGATACAATATCCATGCGATTACAATCGGTAGGATCGCAACCGCCAACACTGCCCAGTCGTTCCAACGCCAATGCTGATTATTTCGGATCATGCTCATCATTCCTTCCGATTGGGAGAGTCGCTGATATCCATCAGCCAGCGCAAAACTTCTTGAACGACGGTGGTGTTGAGCGAATAGACGATATATTGGCCTTTTCGTTCACTCAATACCAATCGTGCCTGTTTCAGCAAATTGAGATGATGGGAGATGCTGGGTTTGGTCATGTTGAAATGTTCGGCGATCTCACCGGCCGTCAAATCTCCTTCTCGCAATAGACGGAGAATTTGCCGGCGCGTCGGATCGGCCAATGCTTTAAATGTTTCGTTCAGGGAAATCACCTCTAAAACAATTAGATAAATATCTAAATATAGGATACGGCAATTCGTGTATTTTGTCACGACTCCAAACAAATTAAATCCCCCTGTGGACAGATTGCGGATTTTGTACTAAGATTGTCAACAATATTTCTTTTATTGAAAAAGGGGGCGAACTGATGCGAAGCGATAAAATCAAAAAGGGATTTGACCGTGCTCCGCACAGGAGTTTGCTCAAGGCGACGGGACTGAAAGATGAGGACTTCGACAAACCGTTTATCGGGATTTGCAACTCATTTGTGGAAATCATCCCTGGGCACAAACATTTGGACGAATTTGCCCGCGTGGTGAAGGAAGCTGTTTGGGAAGCGGGCGGCGTACCCTTTGAATTTAATGTGATCGGTGTGGACGATGGGATCGCGATGGGTCACATCGGCATGCGTTACTCCCTGCCCAGCCGGGAGCTGATCGCGGATTCCCTGGAGACTGTGGCCAACGCGCACTGGTTTGACGGGCTGATCTGTATCCCCAACTGTGACAAAATTACGCCAGGCATGATGATGGGGGCGATGAGGGTCAACATCCCGACGATCTTCATCAGCGGTGGTCCGATGGCTGCGGGACGGCTGCCGGACGGACGCACCGTCGACCTGGCTTCCGTCTTTGAAGGAGTGGGTGCCTACAAAGCAGGGCACATCGATGAGCAGGAGTTGAAACTGCTGGAGGATAACGGTTGTCCGAGCTGCGGTTCATGTTCGGGGATGTTTACCGCCAACTCGATGAACTGTTTGGCCGAAGCACTCGGGATTGCCCTGCCGGGAAACGGCAGCATTCTGGCAGCCACTCCGGAGCGGAAAGAACTGGCCCGACGCGCGGCACGGCAGATTATGAAGCTGATTGAAGCGGATTTGAAGCCGCGCGATATCGTGACACTCGAATCGCTTGACAACGCATTTGCGTTGGATATGGCGATGGGCGGTTCCACCAACACGGTTCTGCATACATTGGCCATCGCGCATGAAGCGGGTGTGGAATATCCTTTGTCCCGGTTGAACGAATTGTCGGAACGGGTGCCCAATCTGTGCAAGGTGAGCCCGGCTGGGCAATGGCACATGGAGGATGTAGATCGTGCCGGAGGGATTTCGGCGATTTTGAAAGAGCTGAGCAAAATTGACGGTTTGCTCCACCTCGACCGACCCACGGTCACCTTGAAAACGCTGGGTGAAAATATCGCCGATGCCGAGATTCGGGATGAAGAAGTGATCCGGCCACTGGAAAAAGCATACAGCCAGACGGGCGGATTGGCCATCTTGTATGGCAACTTGGCGCCGGACGGCGCGGTGATCAAAACGGGTGCGGTCGATCCCTCGATTCAAAAGTTCCGCGGTCCGGCCGTCGTGTTTGAGTCGCAGGACGAAGCATTGGCTGGGATTATGCTTGGCAAGGTGAAATCCGGCGATGTGGTCGTGATCCGCTACGAAGGTCCCAAAGGCGGCCCCGGCATGCCGGAGATGTTGGCGCCCACGTCGGCGATTGCAGGCATGGGATTGGGTAAGGAAGTGGCGTTGATCACGGACGGACGTTTTTCCGGTGCGACGCGTGGCATCAGTATCGGTCATATTTCGCCTGAGGCGGCGGAAGGCGGTGTGATCGCCGTAGTAGAGCCGGGTGATATCATCGAGATCGACCTGCCCAACCGACGCATCCATCTGGATGTTCCCGACGAAGTGATTCAGGAGCGCCTTACAAAATGGCAGGAACCGGAGCCCAAAGTGAAAGGCGGCTATTTACGGCGTTACGCGCGGTTGGTCACTTCTGCCAGCACCGGAGCCGTGTTGAGGGAAATCTGATTTGATTCATTGTCACAAAAAGTTTGAAAACAAGATGCTGCCCTGCCTTAAGCTGATGGAATCGCTTTCACAAAATTTTTAGACAAAAAGAGTGATTTAACCGGTTGACATTCGCAAACCGAGGTGACTATAATAACACCTAAATAATCAAAATGGTTCCTTAAATCGGACAACGAGCAGTTCTGGTTGGGAGGGTGTCTAGGGTTCCGCCCGCGAGGGGACTGTGACCGAGCGACACCAGCACTCGCCGGAGGGCGGGTGTACACCGTGAGGATAAAAGCCTCTGCGGCAGGTTCTGACCAGACTCGGTACCTCTGTGTGTATTTTTAGCTGGGGATCGAGTCGTTCACCTGTTGGAAGAGGCTTGTTTTTATTTACGAAAAAACTGATGAGTTCAAAGGCTGTGAAAAGGACGGGAGCCGGATGCCGTGTCACAGAAAGTCCCGGGTTGATGAGACGGGATCACGCGCCGGTTGTCCCTCTCACCTTGGAGCCGACCATCGAAACGGGATGCAATGAAGCATCCCGGAGTAGGTGTTCTCCGGTTGTCGCCGTTATCGACGCGGTGCACTCACCGAGAGTGCACCGGTGGAGGCCGTACGCCGCGAGGCGGCGGTGAAGTTGGGTGGTACCGCGAACCTTTCGCCCCAATCTAGACGACAGGTGTGTTCGCTGTTGTCAACGGGTGAAAGGTTTTCATTTTTTCAAAGGGGGTTCCAGAATTGGCCACGACAGCAACGATGACGACGGATCAGAAGCATGCGTCGACAGATCGTGAGCTGACCGGTTCCGAGATTTTGCTTCGCTGTCTGATTGAAGAGAATGTGGAATTCATTTTCGGTTATCCGGGTGGGGCGGTGCTTCCCATATACGATTCTCTGTATTACGGAAGCATCAAACATATTTTGTACCGCCACGAACAAGGGGCGATACACGCCGCGGACGGATACGCGCGGGCGACGGGCAAACCGGGAGTGGTAATTGCCACGTCCGGACCGGGGGCAACCAACTTGGTGACGGGGATTGCCACGGCGCAGATGGATTCGATCCCGTTGGTGTGTATCACCGGCAACGTCCCGCAACAACTGATCGGCACGGATGCGTTCCAGGAAGCGGACATCACGGGCATTACCATGCCGATCACCAAGCACAATTATCTGGTACAGGATGTCAGAGATCTGCCGCGGGTAGTGAAAGAAGCGTTTCATATCGCCTCTACCGGACGGCCGGGGCCGGTGCTGATCGACATTCCCAAGGATGTCTCCAATGCCAAGGCGCCGTTTTCCTATCCGGAGACAGTATCCATCCGTGGATATCAGCCCACGACGAATCCACACCCGCTGCAAATTGAGAAACTGCATCAAGCGATCGCCGAGTCGAAACGACCGTTGATTTTGGCTGGTGGAGGGGTGGTCACCTCCGGTTCCGATCAAGAATTGATCGCGTTCGCGGAGCGGGCGCAAATTCCGGTGACGACCACATTGATGGGGCTCGGTGGCTTCCCAGGTACGCATCCGTTGTGGTTGGGGATGCCGGGGATGCATGGGACGGTAGCGGCCAACCGTGCTTTGCTAGAATGCGATTTGCTGATCGGGATCGGTGCCCGATTCGATGACCGAGTGACAATGGGCAGGATCGACAAATTCGCCACGGGCGCCAAGATTGTTCACATCGACATCGACCCCGCAGAAATAGGCAAAAACGTTGACACCTACATTCCGATCGTCGGTGATGTGAAACGGGTGTTGGAAGTGGCCCTGCAGGATCTGCCGGTTTGTCAGTCCGAAACTTGGTTGGAAAAATTGGAGCAGCTGAAACAACAGTATCCACTCACCTACAAGCAGAGTGACAACACGCTGAAACCGCAATGGGTGATCCAACACCTGTATGAAACAACGGGTGGGGATGCCATCGTCACCACTGACGTGGGTCAGCATCAGATGTGGGTGGCACAATATTTCCGCTTTTCCCGGCCGCGTTCGCTGATCAGCTCGGGCGGATTGGGTACGATGGGCTTCGGTTTCCCCGCCGCGATCGGCGCGCAGTTGGCGTACCCCGACCGAACGGTGATCTCCGTAACGGGAGACGGCGGGTTCCAGATGACTGCCCAAGAGCTGGCTGTGGTGGCACTGGCCAACATTCCTGTCAAAGTGGCCATCATCAACAACCAATGCTTGGGCATGGTTCGTCAATGGCAGGAAGTGTTTTATCAACGCCGCTACAGTGAGGTAGACTTGTCCGGCAGCCCGGATTTTGTCAAGCTGGCGGAAGCCTATGGCGTCAAAGGTATGCGGGCACGTACGCAGGAGGAAGCACGTCAGGTGTGGCGGGAGGCCCTGGATCATCCCGGTCCGGTTGTGATCGACTTTCAGGTGGACCCGGAGGAAAATGTCTATCCGATGGTGGCACCGGGAGCAGGGCTGGATGAGATGATGCTGGGGGATGAGTAAGTATGAGACACATCATATCGATTCTGGTCAACAACCAGCCGCGCGTGCTGGCACGGGTGGCCAGCCTGTTCGGGAGACGCAATTTCAACATCGAGAGCATCAGCGTCGGTGAGTCCGAAGAGCCCGGTCTGTCGCGGATCGTCATTGTGACCCACGGAGACGCTCGGACGATGGAACAAGTTTCCAAACATTTACACAAATTGATCGATGTGATCAAGGTGCAGGATTTGAGCATCCAACAGTCGGTGGCCAGGGAATTGCTGCTGGTGAAGGTGGGGGCCACTTCCTCCAATCGGGCGGAGATTCAGGGGATCATCGAACCGTTCCGGGCGTCGGTGGTCGATGTTGGCACCAACAGCTTGATGATCCAGGCAACCGGTGACCGCGAAAAACTGGATGCACTCATCGAACTTCTGCGTCCTTACGGCATCAAGGAACTGGCCAGGACGGGGATTACCGCCTTGCCGCGCAGCATGCAGATCCAAACCAAAGCACATTTGCATGCGTGAGGAGTTTGTCAAAGCGGATTCACTTTCATCACATACATTTTACGAGGAGGAATTCAATATGGTGAAAATGTACTATGACCAAGATGCACAATTGGACGTGTTGAAAGGGAAAACCGTAGCAGTGATCGGGTACGGCAGTCAAGGTCACGCACAAGCGCAAAATCTTCGGGACAGTGGCGTTCATGTTATTATCGGCCTTCGTCCGGGGCGCTCTTGGGAACAGGCGGAACAAGACGGGTTTGAAGTGTTTGAGGTAGACGAAGCCGTACGTCGCGCGGAGGTCGTGCAGCTTCTGCTTCCGGATGAAGTACAGGCCAAAGTGTATCAGGAGCAGGTGGCCCCTCATTTGAAATCGGGATCGGCCCTGTTTTTCTCACATGGATTCAACATCCATTTTGGTCAGATCCAGCCGGCAAGCAATGTGGATGTGGTGCTGATCGCACCCAAAGGGCCGGGTCACTTGGTACGTCGCGTCTACGTAGAAGGCTTCGGCGTTCCGGCATTGATCGCGGTGCATCAGGACGCCAGCGGTCATGCCAAGGAATTGGGATTGGCTTATGCCAAAGGCATCGGTGCCACCCGGGCCGGCGTGATTGAAACCACCTTCAAAGAGGAGACGGAAACGGACTTGTTCGGTGAGCAAGCCGTGTTGTGCGGTGGTGTGAGCGAGCTGGTCAAAGCCGGTTTCGAAACGTTGGTGGAAGCGGGCTACCAACCGGAAATCGCTTATTTCGAATGTTTGCATGAATTGAAATTGATCGTCGACCTGATGTATGAGGGCGGATTGGCCAATATGCGGTATTCGGTCAGCGACACCGCTGAGTACGGTGACTATTCCAGCGGCAAACGCGTCGTGGGAGAAGCCTCGCGTCAAGCGATGAAGGAAGTGTTGAAGGAGATCCAAAACGGCACCTTCGCCCGCAACTGGATCGAGGAAAACCGGCAAGGGCGCCCCAACTTCCAGCGTTTGCGGGAAGAGGAGCGAAACCATCAACTGGAACGTGTGGGAGCCGAATTGCGCCGCATGATGGCTTGGCTGGACGGTAAGAAAAAAGAACCGGTACGGTCCTGAGAAAACAGGGGGGATGGCCATGCGAATGGTTCAGATCTTTGACACCACATTGAGGGATGGCGAACAATCACCCGGCGTCAACCTGAGCACGGAGGAAAAGGTAGAAATCGCCTTGCAGCTGGAACGGCTGGGTGTAAATGTGATCGAGGCGGGGTTCGCCGCCTCCTCCCCCGGCGACCAGGCGGCCGTCCGCGAGGTGGCGCGGGTGGTGACCGATGCCTCCGTGGCCAGCCTGTCGCGTGCGGTGCAACAGGATATCGACGCGGCGTGGGAGGCGTTGAAAGAAGCAAAGCAGCCTGCCATTCACATCTTTCTCGCCACCTCGCCCATTCACCGGGAATACAAACTGAGAAAAACGAAGGAGCAGGTGTTGGAGCAGGCGGCAGAGGCAGTGCGGTATGCCAAACGTTATTTCCCCGTCGTGGAGTTTTCTCCGGAAGACGCGGGGCGCACGGAGATCGACTTTCTCTGCGAGGTGGCGGACGTTGTTATCCGATCCGGTGTGGATGTGCTCAACATTCCGGATACGGTGGGGTACCTGACGCCCGATGAATATGCCAACATCTTCGTGCAACTGCGGGAGCGGGTTCCGGGGATCGACCGGGTGAAGCTGAGCGCACACTGTCACGATGACCTCGGATTGGCGGTGGCCAATAGTTTGGCTGCCATCCAGGCCGGAGTGGATCAAGTGGAGGGAGCCATTAACGGGATCGGAGAACGTGCAGGGAACGCGGCATTGGAAGAAGTGGTGATGGCGTTGTATACGCGACAATCCTATTATCAAGTCACCACTACCATTCGACCGGTTGAAATTGCGCGGACCAGCCGACTGGTCAGCAAACTGACGGGGATGCCGGTACCTGCCAACAAGGCGATCGTCGGTGCCAACGCCTTTGCCCATGAATCGGGGATCCATCAGGACGGCATGTTGAAACACCAAGAAACATACGAGATCATCCGGCCAGAGACTGTTGGTTTTTCTCAGACCAAGCTGGTCCTGGGCAAACACTCGGGTCGGCACGCATTTCGGGAACGGTTGGAAGCTTTGGGTTATTCGTTGTCCGAGGAACGGATCAATGCCCTGTTTGTCCGTTTCAAGGAATTGGCGGACCGCAAAAAGACGCTCACCGACGAGGACTTGATCGCGTTGGCAGAGGAAAAGCAGGGAGAAGTCGCGGAGATTTTCGAACTGGAATCGATCCAGCTCTCCTACGGCAACCATGCATTGCCGACGGCATCGCTTCGTCTGAGAAACCGGCAGACAGGAGAGGAAGTGGAAGAAGCGGCATGCGGAAATGGCTCGATCGACGCCATCTTCAAGGCGATCGATCGGGCGACGGGCGAAAAAGTGGAATTGCTCGATTACAAAGTGGCTTCCAACACGCAGGGCACGGATGCGCTGGGTGAAGGGTACGTCCAGCTGCGTCAAGGTGAGATGACCGTACAGGGTCGGGGGGTAAGTACCGACGTGCTGGAAGCGAGCGCACGGGCGTATATCGATGCGATCAACCGCCTGCTGACGCGGAAACAGTCGAAAACTCAAGATGCCGCGCTGAATGCGGTGTTGAGATGAAGGCAAACGGAGGGAGAGAAGCACATGGGAACGGTGAAAAAAATCGCAGTGCTTCCCGGTGACGGCATCGGGCCGGAAATCATGGAGGAAGCGCTGAAAGTGTTGCGAAAGGTGGAAGACCAATTCGGTCATTCCTTTCAGTTTACGTTCGCGATGGCGGGAGGTGGGGCGGTTGACCGCGTCGGAAACCCACTTCCCGAAGAGACGCTCTCGCTCTGTCAACAGTCGGATGCCGTGTTATTGGCTGCGGTCGGCGGTCCCAAATGGGACAACAACCCGCCAGAGCTGCGCCCCGAGCAGGCGTTATTGGGATTGCGGAAATCGCTGAAGCTGTTCGCCAACCTGCGGCCGGCCGTTCTGTTTGAGGGATTGGAGAATGCCTCCACCCTCAAACAGGAAGTGGTAAAGGGAGTCGATCTGCTCGTGGTACGAGAGTTGACCGGCGGCATCTATTTCGGCGAAAAGAAACGGGAGCAGTTGGAAGACGGCGAACAGGCAACGGATACGTTGGTATACCACGAGCGCGAAGTGGAACGGATCGTGCGACGGGCTTTTGAGATTGCGCGTGGTCGTCGGAAAATGCTGACCTCCGTCGACAAGGCCAACATTTTGGAAAGCTCCCGCCTGTGGCGGTCGGTGGTGAACCGCGTCGCTCTCGACTACCCGGACGTGCAGGTGGAGCATGTGTTGGTGGACAACTGCGCCATGCAGCTGATCCGTCGTCCGGCTGACTTCGATGTGATCGTCACTGAGAACATGTTCGGTGATATTTTGAGTGATGAAACCGCCATGCTGACGGGTTCCATCGGTTTGTTGCCATCAGCCAGCCTGGGTGAAGGCACGACGGGACTGTACGAACCCGTCCATGGTTCCGCGCCGGACATCGCCGGCCAAGGCGTGGCCAATCCCGCTGCCATGATCCTGTCCGCAGCGATGATGCTGCGTCATTCTTTCGGATACGAGGAAGCGGCGACAGCAGTGGAGAAGGCGGTTCGCAAGGTGCTGGCCGACGGGCATCGTACCGCCGACCTCGCCGGACCGGGTGAGTTGGCGGTTGGCACGGAAGAGTTCGGCGATCTCGTCGTGGAAGCGATGAACGCCTTTGAACCGGACCCGAAGGTGCCGATGGAAGTTGTGATGTAGTGGAAATGATGCGGATAAGATAACAACCCTAGGTTCTGAGGTCATGAACTCCCAGCGGTTTTCCGCTGGGTTGTTTTGTTTTGATTATCAAGAGCGATCGGGAAAACCGAGCCCTTCAGTGTTGGGATGAAAACGAGCGTCGGACGAGGTGGGTTTCAGCCCTCTCGTAAGACCGACAGAATTTTGGTGATATCAAGTCGAAAAGTGCGAAAATACTTTAAACTACATTTCATCTGGCAGAATACCGTGCGAAAGCGGAGAAAACGACAAGGCCGGTACAACCGTTTGGAGAGAGGGTGAACGGACGGTCATCTTACGGGAGATCCAGTATGAAACGGAGCGGTTCGTTGAATGGGGTGGAGCTGTTGGACGGGATATCATCGGCTGGGTTGGGTTGGCGGAAGCGAGACTGTTTTCACAGTGTGCGGCGGATGACTTTGACAAGGAGTGGTTGGAACAACAGCGGTAGAAAGGCAAGACTTTCGGCTGTTGAGATCCCCTACTCTTGAAACCGAGGGGTTCCTGGCTAGCTAGCGTCCCCATTTCATTACTGCTATTGAACGTCCAAGCTCAGGGATTTCTCTTCAATTCGTTCATACCATTCTACAAGACATTCGCATGGTCTGAACATTCGCCGAACTGTTGCCAGTACGTAAGTTTTTCAATAAAGCCTATTCATTTCCCCTCCGCTTTCCAAAGTGGACGGAGGGGGATAGGATCGGGATCATCGTCAGAATACGCGGAGTATATTATCCAAAAAGGGCAGTCTGCGCACGTCTTTGATTCGTCTATGTTCTTTTCTCCATTCACGGGCGGGCTGGATGAATCGTCGCAGGGACGGTGCCCACTCTTTCAAAATTCGAATTGCCAGTTTTCTTTGTTCGGTGGTTTTGCATGGCACGACCACGCCGCGCACCATCAATTTAACGGGTGTGCCCATCGGAGTGATAGTTGTTTGCGTTTCCACTTGCTCCCCGTTATAATGCGTGACCATGATCCTGCGGCCGTTCTCAGAGTTCCATGCTTGGATGACGAGAGAATCACTGCGTTTGGCGGACAAGATGCGGATCCGGAAGTTGTCGGCCTTCTCGAAATCTTGATATTCTCCCACTTTCTTGACGATCATTTTGACAGTATCAAGAAAATCCATGATGTTCACACGCCATCCTTTCCGCGGTATGGTGCGTACCTGTCTCATTTCATCCCTTTAGACGATCAGATCTGGACGATTGTTGCACGGCTCGGGAAAAAATCGGGGAAAAATCTTTTGTCGGAAGGAAAAAATGGGGAGCTTTACGAAAGATATACATATAAATAAGAAAGAGATGCTGGCCGCATCGAAGGAGGGAATGCCATGTCTGCCATAGGGATTCTGATTTTTCTGACCGCAGTGGGCGTGGCGTTGTTGGTGGGGTATATGGTAAATGATTTCGTCGGAAAGTTGAAAGCGGGCGAGCATGAGCCGGTAAGAGGAAAAAACGACCGGGGAAGATAACTTGATCAATCAACAGGCGGGGAACACTCCCCGCCTGTAAATTGTACTATCGTGCCGTTTAGCGGGCCGCCACGGGCGTCGGCTTGTTTTTGCTGTTGGAGAAGGGTTGCTTCAGTTGTTCCTTCAGGCCGCCTTCCCACAGTTCTTCGATCTTCTTCATTTCTTCCTCAGACAGCGGTGTTTTCTCCGGTGCTTGGGCAAATTCGCGCAGGTTCTCCTCGCTCGTGATGTTGGGCAATACCGACTTGATCGCCGGACTGGCCAACGAGTAGAGGATCGCTGCTTGGCCGATGGTGCGGTCGGTATCTTCGTACAGGAATTTCATCTGACGTACCGCGTCCAGACCGGCTTGCATCCACTTGACCGGACGGTGCGAACGATGGTCCTGTTTGTCGAAGTGCTTTTCCGGATCGTACGTACCGTCCAACAGACCGGACGCGTGAGGAACTCGGGCGATCAAGGCTTTGTTTCGTTTTTCCGCCTCCCTGATCAGGTCGCGGGCGGGGTCTTGCTCCAGCAGGTTGTTGATGATTTGGGCCATGTCGTACCGTTCATCTTCCAGCGTGGCCAGTCCTTCATCCCGCCAACCGATGTCCGGCCCCAGTGCGACGCCGTAAGTGCGGATCTTCCCTTCTTCCTTCAACCGTTCCAGCGTCTCCAGTACTTCCTCACTTTGGATGGCTTCCATCCGTGCGTTATGCAATTGATAAATGTCGATCACATCGGTCTTCAGCCGACGCAGGCTCTCTTCACAGGATTTGCGGATCGAGGCGGCGTCCCACCGTTGGGGCAATTCAGAGTGTCCGCCGTGTCGGTCACCCCGCTTCGCATAGATGTCGTACCCAAATTTGGTGGCAATCACTATCTTGTCGCGAAGCCCTTCCAGTGCTTCGGCCAAGAGGGTTTCCCCCTTGCCCTGACCGTAGACGTCGGCAGTGTCAAAGAAGGTAATTCCGTACTCTTCGTATGCCATGCGCAACAAGCGTTTGCCGAACGCATCATCTTTGACCCCCCACCAAGGGGTGGCGACGGACCAAACGCCAAAGCCCACTTCGGATACCGGTGTGTCAATGCCGGGTAGATTGCGGTATTTCATCGGGAAACCTCCTTCTCGTATCTCAACATCGCACGGAGGCGATTAGGTGATCTCACCTGTTTTCGTCAAAAGGATCGACATCAGTACCTATTGTACCATTTTTGCCGCGACGGAAACGAACGGGAGGTATTACATTTTTGTGGAGTTGATCGCCTGAACCAATGCTTCGGCTGCCTGCTTGGGGTCTTCCGCTTTGGCGATGGCGGAGATCACGGCGATGCCATCCGCTCCGGCAGCCATCACTTTATGTGCATTGGATGCGGTGATTCCACCGATGCCCACAATGGGGAAGGGTTCCTCCAGTTGCTCGCGAATCGACTGAAGTGCCTCCGGATAGATAGGGAACCCGGCATCTGCTTTGGAAGACGTCAAAAACATGGGTCCCACCCCGATATAGTCTGCTCCGTCCTCAATGGCTTGCCGCGCTTCCGCGATATTTTCAGCTGACACCCCGAGGATTTTGTCGGGGCCGATCAGGCGCCGGACTTCCCGGGCGGGCATGTCTTCCTGTCCCACGTGTACGCCGTCGGCATCGAGAATGAGCGCCAAATCGGCTCGGTCATTCACAATGAACGGGATGTTGTGTTGACGGCAAATCTCACGCAGGTGACGACCCAAGGCGACGGTTTCGCTCAATGTGAGGTCGGAGTTTTTTTCGCGAAACTGAAACATCGTGATACCGCCGGCGATCGCTTGTTCCAACACGTCAATCGGATCCTGATCGGGACAGTCCTGACTGCCCATAATAAAGTACAGGCGCAATTGAGTTGCTGTGAAGGACATCCATCAACCCACCTTTCTATTTTGATTGCCGGTAAGCCCAATGGTTGGTGGGGCCATGGCCTTTCCCGAGGTCAAGGGGATGGCGAATCGCTTCCGTAATAAAGGCTTTGGCCGTTTTCACCGCCTCCCACAATGACTCGCCTTTGGCCAACCCGGCCGTGATGGCCGCGGAAAATGTGCAGCCAGTCCCGTGAGTGTGGCGCGTATGAAAACGAGGTGCCGACAGGGTACGGAATTCCCTCCCGTCGTAAAACAGATCGACGGATTCCTCTTCGTCGGTGTGCCCACCTTTGATTACGACGGCGTGTACCCCCAAATCCAACAACCGTTTGGCCGCTTCCTTGCGTTGTTCCATGGTGTTCAGGGACATGCCCGTCAACACTTCCGCTTCCGGAAGATTGGGTGTGATCACGGTTGCCAGGGGAATCAACAGGCGTTTCAGCGCATCACGTGCGTCCTCTCTCAACAGTGCATGTCCACTTTTGGCGATCATCACCGGATCGATCACCAATTGGTGGATGCGATGTTCTCTGACCTTTTCCGCAATCACTTCCATAATTTCAATATTGGCGATCATTCCGGTTTTGGCCGCATCAACTCCCAGATCCGTGGCCACGGCGTCGATTTGTTGGGCGACTGCTTCCGGAGGCAGTTCGTAAATACCTGTCACGCCCAATGTGTTTTGCGCAGTGACCGCAGTGATCGCGCTCATTCCGAACACGCGCAATTCCTGAAAGGTTTTCAAATCTGCTTGGATGCCGGCGCCTCCTCCACTGTCCGAACCGGCGATGGTAAGTGCCCGAGCGATGGTCATATTCGTCCTCCTCTCACTAAGGTCCATGTCTGGTCAATATCGCATGCATTTTTTCTTGGCTCGCTCCACCTGCGACCTGCAAGGAAGCTGATCATGGCCGCTCCGAACCTTCAAGCTCAGAACGTGGGCAAAGTACGCCTGGCTTAGAGGAAATTGCCCGCGATGGGGTTCCTGCGATTTCCGAATCGATGCTCGGTCGTGCATAAGTTCACCCGGGAAAACATGGCTCCCCTTACGGAATTACCAGGCATAACCTATCTAAAAACCCAGCAGGCGTATACCCATATTAAGACCGCAGTGTTCCCCGCCCCCGCTTCATACCCCGTATCTGGGTGTTTCTGTTATCGTGAACGGCTCCATCTCATCTTAGGCATACCGGAAAGCGGGTGTCAACGGAGCCCACCCGATTAAGATTCGACAGTTGTCAGTCATCTGTCTATACGAACGGGAATGAGCGGACATATGTTGTAAGAGAGTTCGATTTGAGGAGAAGGAGGAAACGGTGTGATTCAAGGGGCAAATACCAGTAGCTTTTTCGGGTTGTTCGGTTTGAAATGGATAATCGTGGTGATTGTGATCCTGATCATACTCGGCGTTTTATTCTTTTCGTTGTTTGGAGGCTTCGGGTTCACGCCGTTCTTTGGCGGTTTTTAAACAATCTACACATGAGCCTCCGGCAACGGAGGTTTTTTTATTCGAATATTTGCGTGAGAAGGGGCGATGATGATGCCTTTTGAGCCTTTGTCGTTTCATCGTTTATCTTCGTTTGTTTGGCGCGACAGGAGAGAGATGATTCGGGAGATGGAGAAATTAATTGAAGATTTTCCAGGGTGCGGACGGGTGGTGAGCCGGGTCACTCCGACTGATCGCGGCATGGTGATCCAGACCCGGATTGATGTCGTCGGGAAGGATGATGTGATCGCTGTGCGGATGGAGGGGCCGTTTTTGGTGATCCGCATCAATTCCCATCTCGTGCAGGATGCGGACCCGGAGAACCAGCGGCGAATTGATGGACAACGCATGTTCACCCAAAGTTTTCACATCCCATTCCCTGTCGATGAATCGCGAATTCAGACCGAGTGGCAGGATCAAATGCTGACAGTGTTTGTCCCCAAACGTGTACCAGATGCTCCTTCTCATCAGTCATCCCCCCATCGTGTGACCCCCTCGGACAGGGATCGATCCCCAGCAGGAAAACAAGTGAAAAAATCGAAAAATAACGATAATAATAGATGGAAGAGGACTAGTCCATGGCAGATGTGGTAATCAAGGTGAACGATAAGGACCATTGGTCGTGTCCGGTCCGGTGGAATTAATCGACGCTTTGGGAAACCGGTTTGAGACGAAAAAGGTGTTTGCGCTTTGCCGGTGCGGATTGTCCCAAAACAAGCTGTTTTGCGATGGGAACCACGCCGGGAATTTTGATGATTGTGCCCGGGCGAAACAGGCAGAATGACAGCAAGGGAGCTCCGTGTGATCCATTTCGTGTATCCGATTTCCCGTCTGAAGCCCGAAGTAATAGCTTGAGTCGCTCGACAGGACGTTCGGAATCACTTCCCTATGCGCGATTGGTTTGACCACTTTGTCAGCAGATTCGGCGAAGAAGTTGCTTCTTCGCTTTTTTCTGTTAAGCGGAAAGAAACTACTCCGTTTTTCCTTTTCCGCTTGCGGTGTGGTAAGATAGGACTCACAACGATGGTGATGAGGGTGTACCTGGACGAATCCGATTCGCCCTCATCACAAACGGGAGACAAGGGGGGAGCAAGGGTGACGGATGAGCTGCGTTCGATGTTGGCGGAGATGACAAACGCGGGTGGTCCACCCGGACATGAGGGAAACGTTCGTGAAGTGATGCGGCGTTGGACAACGCCCGTGGCTGACGAAGTGACGACCGACCGGCTGGGTGGTTTGATCGCCTGGAAAAAGGGAACGGCGGATGAACCGCGCGTCATGGTGGCGGGACATCTGGATGAGGTCGGCTTCATGGTGACGCGAGTGACGAAAGACGGATATCTGCGATTCCAGCCGTTGGGCGGTTGGTGGAGTCAGGTATTACCGGCCCAGCGTGTGGAGGTACATACGAAACAGGGAATCGTCATCGGCGTGATCGGTTCCAAGCCACCGCATCTGATGCCGCCGGAACAACGGAACAAGCCGGTCAAAACAGAGGATCTGTTTATTGATGTGGGCGCCTCCAGCCAAGAGGAAGCGGAGTCGTTCGGCATCCGGCCGGGAGATCCGGTGATCCCGCATTCTCCGTTTACGGTTCTGAAGAACGAAAAACTGTGGATGGCCAAAGCGATGGACAACCGGGTCGGATGTGCGGTAGCTGTTGAAGTGTTGCGCCGGTTGCGACATACTGATCATCCAAACGCCGTGGCGTCAGTGGGTACCGTAATGGAGGAGGTGGGCCGGAGGGGAGCGTTTACAGCATCCGCGGCCGTCCAGCCGGATGTGGCGTTTGCAGTGGATGTCGGCATTGCGGGGGACACACCGGGTGTCGGCAAAGACGAAGCCGCATCCCGGTTGGGAGAAGGTCCGACCGTGGTGTTGGCCGACGGAGGACATCTCGCTCACCGGGGATTGTTGGCACTGGTACAAAAGACGGCAGAGGAACAGGGAATCCCGCTTCAGCCGGATACACTTCCGCGGGGAGCGACGGATGCCAGTCATATTCACCTCCACGGCCGAGGGGTTCCGGCGTTGACCTTGGGTATTCCCGCCCGGTATATTCACAGTCATGCTTCCATTATCCACCGGGATGACTTGGAGAACCTGGTTCAGTTGCTGGTCGAAGTGATTCGGAAATTGGACCGTACGACGGTAAATCGTTTGAGTCAAGGATAAAATAATTGGATAGAACGGGAGCCGGCCCGCGGGGGAAAACGGCTCCTTCCCTTCGCAAGGCCGGATAACGGGAACAGATTTATGGCTGGGGCGGAATCGCCTTTTCATTGGGCAGGGAGCTGTGAAGAGTTTGAATCATGTGTTCTTGTTCGTCCGGTTGGCTGTTTTTCCAAATCACTTCAAAAACGACGCCCAGACCGGGCAAGAGTTTTTCTTCCCTTCGCTGGATCGAATCAAACACCATATCCTTCAACTCTTGCGGGTTCATGTCTTGAATATTGTGGATGACAGCTCCACGGATATCGATGTTCACTGACAACAACCTCCTTTTGTTTCTATTGTGAGCCGTCATTCATCGAGTTATCCCTGGATGCTGCATCAAACAATTACATACAGGTGGTGAATAGGGGTGAGAAGCAGTTTGTCGTAATCGGATTGGGACGCTTCGGCGGCAGTGTAGCCAATACCTTGAACGAAATGGGATATGAGGTGTTGGCGATCGATCAGGATCCCCAGCGGGTGCAATTGCCCAAGTCGTCACGCATGCGGTCGAGGCCGATTCCACCGATGAGAATGCACTGAAGGCATTGGGTATCCGCAATTTTGACGTGGTAGTGGTATCCATTGGTGAAGATATTCAGGCCAGTATCATGACCACGTTGATTTTGAAAGAGCTGGGAGTGAAAAAGATCGTCGTTAAAGCGCGCAATGATCTGCATGGAAAGGTGTTGTATAAAATCGGCGCAGACAAGGTGGTCTATCCGGAACGCGATATGGGCGTCCGGGTGGTGCACCATTTGATTTCGCCCAACATCTTGGATTACATCGAATTGGCGGACGGGTACAGTATTGTGGAAATCAGCGCTGGAGACTTTTTTGCCGGTAAATCACTGCAGGAGTTGGACATTCGGGCCCGCTACGGGTGTAACGTGATGGCGATCAAATCGCGAGACGGCAATATCAATATCGCACCGGCGGCAGGGGATGTCATTCAAAAAGGAGATGTGCTCGTAGTGATCGGCAGCAATGACAATCTGAAACAATTGGAGGAGAATGCGTAATTTGAAATCGATCGTTCTCACGTCGCAGCATAATGACCAAATCAAACGCTGGAGGAAACTTCAGTCGCGCAAAGGTCGCCAGTCACTGGGAGCTTTGTGGATCGAAGGAAAACACTTGCTGGAAGAATCTGTCAAAGCGGGATGGCGAGTGCGGGCATTGATCGTCGATCAGGATCGGGAAGCTGAACATCGACCGTGGTGGGAAAAACGGATCAAAAACGTGCCGGTGTACTGCCTTCCATCCCGGTTGTATCGAACTTTGGCGGATACGGAGACGCCGCAGGGAATCGCTGCTGAAGTGGAAATCCCCAAAGGTGAGGTGGATCAGGCCATTCCCGCCGACGGCGTGCTGTTGCTGTTGGATGCCGTGCAGGACCCCGGCAATGTGGGAACCATGTTGCGGACTGCCCGGGCGGTAGGTGCGGCCGGCGTATGGTTGGGGAAAGGAACCGTCGATCCCTACAACCCGAAAGTGGTTCGGGCCGCGATGGGGGCGCTGTTCCACGTGCCCATCCGTATGATCGATTTGCATGAGGAACTTCAGCGACTCCGATCTGCCGGTTACTGGGTGGTGGGAACCCACCCCCGGGGGGAACACGTACACTTTGATGTATCGTATCCGGGTCGTACCGCCTTTTTACTGGGCAACGAAGGAAGGGGTGTGGATCCCACGTTGATGCGGTGGGTTGACCGCGAAGTCTCCATCCCGATGCCGGGAGGAGCCGAATCGCTCAATGTTTCCATCACTGCATCGTTGCTGTTGTATGAGTACCTGCGCCAACAACGCGGAGGATCACTCGACTGTTGAAACGAGTCATGGTTTTCGTTATACTGAAGAAGAAATTTTCTTCATAATAATTTTATCGGCTGTGAAGGAGAGGAGTAGGCAGTGCGCCCTTGTCAGGGAGGAGGTGCCGTGACTGAAAGCACCTCCAGGAAGCGGCTCGCCGAAGTTCGCTCCGGAGCTGTCCCCTGAACATGGCAGTAGGGGGTACCGGCGGTGCTCGTTATCGCACGAAAAGCGGGATGACGAAGCTCAGGGCGTATCCGGTGATTCATCGGCCTGATCAGACACGTCTTCAGGTTTCGTTGTCCAAAAAGGGTGGTACCGCGAATCTCTCGTCCCTTTGGGCGCAGAGATTTTTTTATTACATAGACAGAAGAAGGGAGTGTCCATGATGCGTGAGCGGTTGGAGGCCTTGAAAGCGGAGGCGGAACAAGCGATTCAAGGCGCGAAGGATTTGGAAACGTTAAAGCAATTGCGTGTCAAATACTTGGGCAAAAAAGGGGAGCTGACTGCCGTTCTGCGCGGAATGGGCGAGCTGTCTGCAGAAGAGCGTCCCGTAATCGGGAAGCTGGCCAATGATATTCGCCAGACGTTGGAGCGGATATTGGACGAAAAAGAGTCTGCGCTGGAAGCGGCGGCCATGGAAGCGCGACTGAAAGAGGAAACAATCGACGTCACCCTTCCGGGCGTGCCCCGTCCATTGGGCTCGCTTCATCCGTTGACCGCAGTGATCCAGCAGGTGGAAAACATCTTTATCGGCATGGGGTTTGAGGTAGCCGAAGGACCGGAAGTGGAAAAGGACTGGTACAATTTCGAAGCGCTCAACATGCCCAAAGATCATCCGGCCCGAGATATGCAGGATTCTTTTTACATCACGCGGGAGATTCTGCTCCGTACGCAAACCTCACCGGTGCAGGTGCGTACGTTGCAGGCCAAAGAGGGCAAAGTACCGGTGCGCATGATTTGTCCGGGAAAAGTGTATCGGCGGGATGACGACGACGCCACTCATTCGCACCAATTTACACAAATCGAGGGATTGGTCGTCGATCGCGGCGTATCCATGAGCGAGTTAAAAGGGACGCTGCTGGCGTTTGCGAAACGGATGTTCGGCGAGGATTATGAATTCCGGTTCCGTCCCAGTTATTTCCCGTTTACCGAACCGAGCATGGAGATGGACATGTCTTGCATGGCGTGCGGTGGCGAGGGATGTCGCATTTGCAAAGAAACCGGATGGATCGAAATTTTGGGGGCGGGGATGGTTCACCCCAACGTGTTGGAAAAATCGGGTTATAATGCTGAGCGCTATACCGGTTTTGCGTTTGGAATGGGAGTGGAGCGCATCGCGATGCTCAAATACGGGATCGATGATATCCGTTATTTCTACACCAATGACCTGCGCGTCTTGCGGCAATTCCAATCGGTTTGAGGGAGGAGACGTGGCATGCTGGTATCATACGAATGGCTGAACGAATATGTGGACCTGGAAGGACTGACACCGGAAGATGTTGCCCACGCTTTGACGCAGAGCGGTGTGGCCGTGGACGTGATTTACACGCGAGATACGGGGATTCGAAATGTGGTCGTGGGGAAAGTGTTGTCGACTGAGCCCCATCCGCAGGCGGATCGATTGAAAGTATGCCTTGTGGATGTCGGCAAGGATGAACCGTTGAACATCGTTTGTGGCGCGGCCAACGTAGCTGAGGGTCAACTGGTTCCCGTCGCATTGGAAGGGGCATCCCTGCCGGGCGGGGTCACCATCAAGCGGACCAAACTCCGGGGCGTCGAGTCGCAGGGAATGATTTGCTCCGCCAAGGAGTTGGGTTTCCCGGACAAAGTGTTGTCCAAACATCAACGGGAAGGCATTATGGTTTTGCCCGACGAGGTGGAAATCGGTACTGACGTGCGCACCGTGTTGGGCATGCACGATCAGGTGTTGGAGCTGGATCTGACGCCCAACCGTTCCGACTGTCTCAGCATGATCGGCGTGGCTTATGAAGTAGCTGCCGTGTTGGATCGCGAAGTGCGTTTGCCGGAACCGGAAGCGCTGGAACCGACGGGGGATGAAATTCGCGTGGACATCATGGTGGAATCGGAAGAAGATTGTCCCCTCTACGCCGCGCAGGTGGTCGACAACCTGAAAGTGGGCCCGTCTCCGCAATGGATGCAAAACCGGCTGATTTCTGCCGGGATTCGTCCGGTCAACAACATCGTGGACATCACCAACTATGTGATGATTGAGTGTGGTCAACCCCTGCACGCATTTGACCTGGACAAACTGTCCAACGGCGGGCGCATCGTCGTACGTCGGGCACGTAACGGCGAGACGATTGAAACGTTGGACGGTGTCACCCGGGCGTGCGACGAGGAAACGTTGCTCATCACCGACGGTAGCAAACCGATCGGTATTGCGGGGGTGATGGGCGGCGCCAACTCCGAAGTGTCCGAGAAAACGACACGGGTGTTGTTGGAGGCAGCCTTTTTCTCCCCGCCTATCATTCGTCGGACCTCGCGCAAGTTGGGGCTGCGCTCGGAAGCGAGCAACCGCTTCGAAAAAGCGGTCGATCCGGAGCGCATCATCCCGGCTCTGCAACGTGCGGTGGAATTGCTCACCCTGTACGCTGGCGGGCGGGTTGTATCCAGGGTGACCACAGAGCGCGTTGGAGATATCGACGAGCTGACTGTGAGCCTCCGTCATGAACGATTGACGCACGTGTTGGGCGTGAAATTGAAAGAAAAGCAAGTGCTGGATATCTTCCGTCGGCTGCGTTTTCCTGTAGAGGTGAAAGATGGGGTCTACCATGTACAGGTGCCGACGCGTCGACCGGATATCGCCATTGAAGTCGATTTGATCGAAGAAGTGGCTCGACTATACGGTTACGATAACATTCCGCCCACATTGCCGTGGGGACAGCAATCTCCTGGTGGGTTGACCCGCGAACAACTGCTTGTCCGCGTCATTCGGAACACCCTGCGGACGCTGGGTATGCATGAAGTGATCACCTACAGCTTGACTTCCCCCGAATTAGGAAGTGAGATTGCCTCGATCAACCAGGCAGGACAACCGATCCGGGTAGCCATGCCGATGAGCGAAGAGCGGAGCGTTTTGCGGACCAGCCTGTTGCCGCATCTGATCGAAACGGCTTCATACAACCTGAAACGGCAACAAGAACGCGTCGCCATCTTTGAAATCGGGAAAACTTTCCATACCCATGAGAAGAAGTTGACCGATTTGCCGGAAGAGCGATGGGAATTGGCTGGACTGCTTGCCGGAAAATCGGTGCCGACCAACTGGCGTCAGCCCTCGTCGTCCAGTGACTTTTACGCGTCCAAGGGCGTGCTGGAAGCCCTGTTTACCCGTTTGGGCATCCACAACGTCGAATACCGTGCGGTGCAACCGGTCGGTTTCCATCCCGGACGTACCGCGGAGATCGTGGTAGACGGTCGGGTCATCGGCATTTTGGGACAACTGCATCCGCAAGTGGCCCAACAATACGATCTCGGCCCCACAATGGTGTGTCAGTTGGATCTGGAAGCGATCTTTGCTGTGGCACAAACGGATGTCCATTTCGAACCGCCCAGCCGTCATCCCGCGGTAACCCGCGATTTGGCGTTGGTTGTGGATCAGGATCTTTTGGTTGGCAAAGTGGAGAAAGAGATCAAAAAGGCGGCGGGCGAATGGCTGGAATCCGTGACGTTGTTTGACGTGTTTACAGGAGAGCAGATTGGGGAAGGAAAGAAAAGCGTAGCCTATTCATTGGTGTACCGGGCCAAGGATCGTACGCTGACCGACGAAGAGGTCAACCGGGTACATCAAGCGGTGATCGACCATCTCGCAGCGACATGCGGTGCGCAGTTGCGCCAGTAAAGCTGTGTCCGCTAAATTCTTCTGGTCATACGAAGGGTGTGCCTTTCTCCCATAGCGAGAGGGAGAAAAAGCACGCAAGGATACCAGCATACCTGATCAAATCAATCGAATTCTCCAGAATAACAGGGAAAACGGACCCCTCGTGTCGAAATGGATGTTGTCAGGCAGTCTCACCTTCACTTGGTGAAGGAGGTTGCAATCGATGACCAAAAATAAATTGAGCGTGGAGATCTTCGGACAACAGTACAATATCACAGGAAAAGCCAGTCCCAGTTACATGCGGGAAGTAGCCAGCCATGTTGACGAAACGATGCGGATGATCTCACAAGCCAATCCCCGTTTGGATACCACGCGTCTGGCGGTACTTTCGGCTGTCAATATCGCGGATGCCTATATGAAACTGAAACGGGAACATGACGAGATCCTGCATCTGATCGAAGATGATCAACCGTGAGGAGCGGATGAACATGCATGTACTAGACGGGATCATCCTGCTCTTGTTAATCGGGGGATTGTTGCGGGGGTATCGGCGCGGCTTGATTCTGCAGGCCGCGTCGTTAGCCGGCTTGGTGTTGGCGTGGGTGGTGGCGTTTTACTTCACCGACGAAGTAACACCGGTTCTGCAGAAAAATGTCCCCTTGCCCGAATCGGTAACCGGAGACGGTTTGATGCGCCTGTTGCCATTAGAACGCGCTTTGTATTCGGTGATGGCGTTTCTGCTCCTGTTTTTCGGGACCAAACTGGTGGTCTCGATTTTGTCCAGGGTACTCAATCAGTTGGCGCAGCTGCCTGTATTATCTGTATTGAACCGAATCGGTGGCTTGGTTTTGGGAGCTCTCCAAGCTGTATTGCTGGTATGGATCATGGTCAACCTGTTGCATTTCCTACCATGGGAGAAAGGACAAGAAGCAGTACAACAATCCGGTATCGCCCAAAATCTGTTGGAAGCAACCCCCCAATGGACAGCGGAACTGAAACAGCTGTTGCATGATGCAATGCGGCAGCGGTCATAGGGACTAGAATAGATGATTCGATTTGCCTGACATGGTTGCTGTCAGGCATTTTTTTCTAATGATGATTTTGCTCTTTCTACCCGTTTTTCGTGAATCATAATGGGTTATATGATAGATTGGATCATGATTCAGTCGAAACCTCAGTTTATTCCAAGTGGGGAGATGGCCATGTAAACGTTGTTTTTATGCGAATCGAATTGGGTCTCCCAGAAGATTCAGCAGGGTATGCAATTTCATCTGAAATAGTAGTGGCATAAGGAGGATGTAACGTTGTTTACCCTGAAAAAGAGCGGTGTGCAACCCTCTTCCGTGTTACTGGAGAAGTATACGAAAAATGAACAAAGACCTTTCAACCCAACAAAATTAAATTTTATCGGGGTTGGGGAAAAGGATGTGTACAATATTACGGCACCTTTTGAAGATAGTGGGGAAACTGTGATCGCCGGCCGCGTAGAACCCCGTGACAGTGAGCATTCGGAAGTGATTTTCTTTGTTCGGCGCGGGGAGCAATGGATTCCCAAAGAAGGCGCCCCGGTCTTCTCATTGCAGGACCCCTTTTTTACCCGTATCAGTGGAGAACTGGTTTTTGGCGGTGTCGAGGTTTTTCCGCATCCCGCCAATGAACACGATTTGAGCTGGCGTACGGTATTGTACAAGGGAGCCAACATTCATCACTTGGAAAAGATTTTTACCGGCCCGGATGGTATGAAAGACCTTCGTCTGATCGAATTGCCGGATGGTTCCATCGGGGTGTTGACTCGACCCCAAGGGGAAAAAGGGGGAAAAGGTAAGATCGGATTCGTGAGAATCCCATCATTGGAACATTTGACTGTAGAGGTGATCTACGAAGCTCCCATTTTAGACCAATTCATGGAGGAAGAATGGGGCGGAGCCAATGAAGCCCATCTTTTGTCCAATGGGTTGATCGGGGTGTTGGGGCATATTGCCCGTATGGATGAAGAAGGAAAACGCCACTATTATCCAATGGTGTTCGCCCTTGATCCACTGACCGGTGAACATTCGGATATCCAGCTCATTGCAGCGCGTTCCGACTTTTTGGAAGGACCCGCCAAACGCCCAGATTTGGCCAATGTTGTATTTAGCGGCGGGTTGGTTCGCAAAAAGGATGGAACAGCAGACTTGTATGCGGGTGTGGGTGATGCTGAAGCACAACGAATCTCCATGCGAGATCCATTCCTTGCATTTGAAAAAATAAGGTGGGGAAATCGATGATAAAAGTGTACCGGTATGAACAAAATCCGTTGATTACCCCAGCAGATGTCAAACCGCACCATGAAGGATTTGAAGTGATCGGCGCTTTCAATGCCGGAATTGCGAAATATAAGGATGAAATCCTGATGTTGCTTCGCATTGCTGAACGTCCGATCAGTTATGATCCCAATATCGTGAAAGCGCCCGTGTATCATCCGGACACAAATGAACTGGAAATCATCGAATTTCATCGGGATGATGATCGTTATGATTTTTCGGACCCGCGAATGATTCGAAGGGCATCTAATCCCCAAGAAATTGAATACCTGACTTCTCTGTCCTATATTCGCATCGCACGCAGTATAGATGGACGGAACTTTACCATAGACGAAAAACCTTTTCTTTATCCATCCGACAAACTGGAATCATTCGGTATTGAAGATCCGCGTGTCACACAAATTGGAGATACCTATTATATCTGTTTCACGGCTCTGTCTCCGCTTGGCATTGGGGGGGCGATGGTATCGACCAAGGATTTTGTTACCATCAAACATCATGGAATGATTTTTCCTCCCGAAAACAAGGATATCGTGATCTTTCCGGAAAAAGTGAACGGAAAATATTATGCACTCCATCGCCCTAGCCTCAAAAGTATTGGAAAACCGGAGATCTGGATCGCGGAATCAGACAATTTACTTTATTGGGGTAACCATCAACACCTGATCGGTCTAAGGGACGGTATGTGGGACAGCGGACGCATTGGCGGCGGCGCTGTTCCTATCAAAACGGATAGGGGCTGGTTGGTGCTCTATCATGGCGCGACACCGGAGAACCGCTATTGTATGGGCGGATTGCTCCTTGATCGAAACAATCCGGCAGTTGTGGTTGCTCGTTCGGATCAACCCATTCTGGAACCAGAAGCGGATTATGAAAAAGAAGGGTTTTTTGGGGATGTCGTATTCTCGTGTGGGGCCATCGTGGAAGACGATGTGGTGAAAATGTATTATGGTGTCGCGGATACCTCAATGGCCTGTGCGGAATTGAGCCTGGAAGAGATCCTGGATTCCCTGACATATTAAAGAGCGAGCGGGAAAACTCAGCCCTTAGGGTTGGGATGATAGCGAGCATCGGACGAGGGAGGGCTTTAGCCTCTCCCAAGGACGACAGAATTTTGGTACAATAAAATTAATAAGTGCGAAAACACATGCGAGCGAAAACTCGTTAAACTAAAACCGCCCAGGCTTGGACGAAGCCATCTTGGATGGAAGTGGGTTGCCAAGCCAGATGAAACGAGAAGCCCACGGGGACCAAAGGGAGTGCCCTGGGTGCTTTAGCTGTGTGGGGCAAGTCACTGAAACTGAATAGGATCAACGCTTTGGTGTGGGCACTACACTTTCATGATTTCGACCGCTTCTCTGAAGCAAATGTGCACAACATGGTATGGGCTTGACGGATTGGGTGCAGAGAATGCAGGGAATAGAATCGCATCCACACGGCATAATAACAGAAGAATTCCAACCTGAAAGAGGGTTGAACCGTGTGATGATGCGGAAATGGCTTCTCTGTTGTGCCTTGATGTTGGCTTTTTCCGTCTTGGGAGAAGCGGTCGTCAATAGCGATGTCCCCGGATTGTTGTTATCCGCTGTTCCCAACAGCGGACACGCTGTTTCCGTGCAATCGACGGCGAAAGCCAGTGTGGAATCGCGGCACGTTTCCAAACGGGTTTCGATGGCGGTCCCTCGTGCCAGAGTGTACAAACCCGGCGACCGAGGAGGATATGTGTGGGAACTGCAGAGAAGGCTCCGGTTTTTGGGTTTTTACACCGGCAAGATCAACGGGATTTACACATGGCGGACTTACCGGGCGGTTCGATTGTTCCAATATGCGTTCGGTTTGCGGGTGACAGGCCTGACCGATGCCAAAACCCGGGCAAAATTGTGGAAAGCAACAAGAAGATGGCGGCCGGGTGGTGTGAGGGCGGTACAGGCGAGACGTGTATACCGGAAAACAAGCAGGCAACTGTCCTGGAATGATATCAAACTGATGGCACATACCGTTCATGCCGAGGCACGAGGGGAACCGTATATCGGAAAAGTGGCCGTTGCGGCAGTGATATTAAACCGTCTCAAAAGTGAGCGTTTCCCCAATACGCCTGCCAGTATCATTTTTCAACCCATGGCGTTTGAAGCTGTGGCAGACGGACAAATCTGGATGCAACCGGACCCCACCTCATTCAAAGCGGTACGAGACGCGCTGAATGGCTGGGACCCCACCAATGGAGCGTTGTATTACTTTAATCCTGCCCGGGCCAAATCGAAATGGATCTGGAGCAGACCCCAGATCAAACGGATCGGGCGCCATATTTTCACCAAATAAAAACAGGGACCCACATTTCAATGGGTCCCTGTTTTTATTTGGCCACAATCGTTCCTTTCATCTTCGAGTGACCCACACCGCAGGGAATATTGCAGAAAAATGGATAGGTTCCCGGCTTGGCATGAACCACGGCAGTTTCGCCATCCCCTTGCAGGCTGACATCAAGTCCGGGTACTTCCAAGCTGTGCATGCCGTTGGCAACTTTCAATTTCAGGGTGACATCTTTATTGGCAGGAATCTCGATTTTGTTCGGTTTGAATTGGAAGTTGGAAGCGGAGATTTCAATCACCTGACCCGAGGTTTTCCCCGATTGTTGGGGCTGATTGCCGCCGGCGCATCCGACCACCCCCAGCATCAGGGACATGGCGATGGCCAGTGTGGTCATTCCTTTCTTCATCATGGACTCCCTCCTCATCCTCATGTTAACAAAAAGTTTGCGAAAGTGGGGAGTTTATCCATGAACAGTCGATGAACAAAAGAAAAACCGCACTAGTGTGCGGTAAGAGTGGGTGACATTCAACCTTCTTTTGTTTATTTTTCCGGCTGGCTCGTGATACGTGCTTTTGTCGGTACAAACAGATCGATGATCCCGATCACGAGCGCGCCCAACAATGCTCCCAGTAACGTAACACGCATGCCGGGGACAAAGAACTGCGTCAGATAGATGACGACCGCGCTGACGACGAACCCGATAACTCCCCTTGCATAAGGAGACATGTCCCGTCCGAACAGCGCTTCGATGATCCAGCCGATCACAGCGATTACCACGGCGGCGAGGAACGCGCTCCAAAAACCTTGTACCTGAAAACCGGGGACCAGCGCCCCCACGATCATCAGCACGATAGCCGCCACAATGAATCGAATGAGATGACGCACAATGGTCATGATACAAATTCCCTCCTTTTGTTCTTTAGTGTGTCATTTATCCGTCGAGTTATTACATCATGATATAATATGGTGGAAAAAACTCCTCGGAGGGAGAGGAGAGGAAACCAGTGAACCGTTTTATGCTCAATGTGTTGGAATATCCACGAATCAGGGAACAAGTGGCGGAAGAAGCCTCTTCCTCGCTGGGAAAAGAGCGGATTGCCGCGCTGGAGCCCACTGCCGACGCGGAGGAAGTGTCGCGTCGTCTGGCGGCGACGGCGGAGGGGATGGATCTTCTCAGGCTCAAAGGTGATGTGTCGTTGGGAGGCGTTCGTGACATTCGCCCCTCTCTGCGCCGCGCCGAAGTGGGAGGTTTACTGAATACAAATGAATTGTTAGATATCGCCGGTACGGTGAACGCCGGCCGGAAATTAAAAAATCAGGTATTGCAGGTTGATGAAGAACATCCGCTTCCCATCATTCGCGGATGGATCGAACGCATCGAAGGATTGCGTCCGCTGGAAGAAGAAATCACGCGACGGATTGACGAGCAGGGAGAAGTATCCGATCACGCCAGCCCGACCCTGCGTCAGATTCGCAATCAGATTCGTCAAGTACAACGCGAGATCCGAACGACGTTGGAGGGCATTCTGCGCAATCCAGGTTACCAAAAAATGTTGCAGGAATCATTGATCACTCTGCGCAACGACCGGTATGTTATCCCGGTCAAGCAGGAATACCGTTCGGCATTCGGTGGGATTGTGCATGATCAGTCGGCCTCCGGCTCCACGTTGTTTATCGAACCAGCCTCCGTGGTGACGTTGAATAACCGTTTGCGTCAATGGGAGATGGAGGAACAGCGCGAAGTGGAACGCATCCTGCGTGAGTTGACGGCGCAAGTGGCCGCCCATGTCGATGTACTCCGGCAAAATGTCGAAGCGTTGGCCGAGTTGGATCTCATTCTGGCAAAAGCCCGGTATGCCCGTCGTATTCGAGGTGTTTGTCCGCGGGTGGAAACGGAGCGTGTCATTCGGTTGAAACGAGCCCGCCATCCGTTGATCCCGATAGAAAAGGCGGTTCCCATCGATATCACGTTGGGCGATCCACATCAAGGGATCATCATCACCGGACCCAACACGGGCGGGAAAACCGTTTGCCTGAAAACGGTGGGGTTGCTGGCGTTGATGACGCAAGCGGGTCTCCCCATCCCCGCGGATGAAGGTAGCTCGTTCCCTGTATTCAGCGGGATTTTTGCGGACATCGGTGATGAGCAAAGCATTGAGCAGAGCTTGAGCACGTTCTCTAGCCATATGACGCAGATCATCCGCATTTTGAAACAAGCAGACGATCATAGCTTGGTGCTGCTGGATGAATTGGGTGCAGGAACGGATCCGACCGAGGGGGCGGCGTTGGCCATCGCCATTCTGCAAGATCTCTTGGATGAAGGTTGTCTTGTGGTGGCCACCACCCATTACAGCGAGTTGAAACAATTCGCCCATGCTCATCCGGGAGTGACCAACGCCAGTGTGGAATTCGACGTGCGGACACTGCGTCCCACCTATCGCCTGTTGGTCGGTGTACCCGGCAAGAGTAATGCGTTTGCCATCGCCGAGCGGCTGGGACTGTCGACATCCATCATTGAAAAAGCCAAAGCGCAGTTGTCCACGGAGGAGCATCGCCTGGAGGAAATGATCGCCGCGTTGTCCCGCGACAGGGCTATTGCGGAAGAGGAGCGCAAACGCGCGGAAGCGCTTCGCCAGGAAGCAGAATCCTTGCAACGGGAACTCAAGGAAAAATTGTCCCGTTGGGAGGAGGAGAAAGAGCGGTTGCGGGAATCGGCACGACGGGAAGCGCAAACCATCGTCTCGCGTGCCCGTCGGGAAGCAGAAGACGTATTGCGCCAGTTGCGTGAATGGGCCAAAAATCGGCCGGACGAGTTGAAGGAACATCAGTTGATCGAAGCAAGGAAACGGTTGGATAACGCGGTTCCCGAGGCTCGACCCGTTGCCGCCGCAACCGTGGCTCAACAACGGAATGAACGGATTGAGCCGGGAGATGAGGTGATGGTACTTACCGTCAAACAACGCGGCCGAGTTCTGGAGGATCTCGGTGAAGAGGAGTATCAGGTTCAGGTGGGCATTTTGAAAATGAAAGTGCACCGCCGTTATCTGGAAAAGGTGAAGACAAAGAAGCCCGAATCCGAATCCGGTGTCACCACTTCGTATCGAAGCGCTTCAAACCATGTGCGTCCGGAATTGGATTTACGTGGTAAGATGGTGGAGGACGCTTTGGCGGAAATCGATAAGTATCTGGATTCCGCCGTCGTCGCTGGATATCAGCGGGTTTCGCTCATCCATGGAAAAGGGACGGGTGCCTTGCGGACGGGTGTCCACCAATTTTTGCGCCGACATCCACACGTCAAGGGGTTCCGGTTGGGCGGACCGGGAGAAGGCGGTTCCGGCGTGACGGTGGTCGAATTGGCATAGTAGATCGGGAGGTTGTCTATGGAGCATCTGCCGAAGATTCTCGGTTCGATCGCCTTGGTGTTTTTTGTCGTCGGTTTGATCTGGTTCATGTTACACGCTTAAAAGGAGTTGGGATGTGTGATGGGAGCCGGTTCCGCTTTACTGGTCTTTTTCAGCGCGTTCCTATTGGCCGCTGAATTACTCGTCAAGGCTCGCGGTTTGGCCGGAGTGGCGGGATTATTGTTGATGGGATGGTATGTGAACGGTCATTGGGGAACGACTCCCGGTTGGTGGTTGGCTGTTTTGCTTGTCGGAATGGGACTGGTAATTCTGGACGGAAAACTGTTGCAGGACGGTACCCTGGCTTCCATCGGTGCCATCCTGGTTTTGGTCGGGTTGGTGATTCCGACGGGGAACTGGCTGACGGGGACGCTGGTTGCTTTTGCATGGATGATGGGACTCGCTTTGAGTCCACTGTCGTTGAAAGTGTTGCCCAAACGCGATTGGCTGGAAAAGATCGTACTGAAATTCGCCATGTCCAAAGAGACGGGTTACAGCTCGCTCAAGCGCAGCTATCAGGAACTGGTCGGACTCGAGGGGACGGCATTGACCGACATGCGCCCGGCCGGCACCATCCGCATCGGGGATGGTCGCTACAGTGCGGTCACCAATGGTCATTGGGTCGATAAAGGAGCACGGGTGCGCGTGTTGTCCGTGGATGGTGTCAAAATCTTAGTGGAAACGGTAGAGGAACCCTCCGATCAAATCACCGAAGAAAAGGGATGATCTTTGACAGCGACTCCATAATCGGTTGAGGGAACACTCACCGGGAAAGCCACACCCTCTCCTCAAAATCCTCAAAAAAAGTACACCCGGAATCGCAAGCTGGAAAGACCCGAGCAGGCTAAAGGCAGGAGCAATGCAGCTCCTGCCTTGCGCATTTTCGCTGACTTTTTAGTATTGAACAGCTCGATAAGCGTTGATCCGGCCGTAGGTCCAGTATGTGCCGGTGCCGGAGATGCGGTCGGCCGTGTTTTGGATGGCGGCGCGAATGTTGCTGTTGGAGCGGCCCTGTGCGGCCAAAAGTCCTGCCAAGCCCGCCACGTGGGGTGTAGCCATGGAGGTACCTGACAGCGACGCATAGCTGTTGGTCGGATAGGTGGAATAGATGCTGGAGCCCGGCGCGGCCACATCCACCCAGGAACCCCAGTTGGAATAGCTGGCCTTTACGTCGCTGGAAGTGGTGGCGGCAACGGCGATGGCGTTGCTGTAGTAGGCCGGATAGCTCGGAGCGCTTATACCGCTGTTGCCAGCGGCGGCCACGATGACAGCACCTTTGTTCCACGCGTAATTCACCGCGTTTTTCAATGTGGTGGAACCGACCGATCCACCCAAGCTGAGGCTGATCACTTTGGCACCGTTGTCGGCGGCGTAGATGATGCCGTTGGCGACGGCGTCCAGGGTGCCGCTGCCGTTGCTGTCCAAGACACGGACGGCGAGAATGGACGCGTTGGGAGCCATACCGGCAATTCCGGTGCCGTTGTTGGTGACGGCGGCCGCAATCCCGGCGCAGTGCGTGCCGTGACCGTTGCCGTCATACGGATCGTTGTCACCGTCGACATAATCATGCCCCAAGACAACTTTGCCCGACAGGTCCGGGTGATTGTATTGCACCCCGGTATCGACAATGGCGATGCGGACGCTGCTGCTCCCCCTCGTGATATCCCAGGCTGCCGGTGCTTGGACTTTTTGCGGTCCCCACTGTTGCGTGGAGAAGTACGGATCGTTGGGTGTCCAGTCGGCGTGGTAGATGTAGTTGGGTTCGGCGTATTCCACATTGGGGTTGTTTCGGTATTCACGTACCACTTGCGATACCGATTTACCAGAAGGGATCTTTACGACGTCAAAACCGATTTCTTTGCTGTGGAACAGCACCCGTCCGCTTTCATGAGAGTGAACTGCTTGCTTAGTGGAGGTGGTTATTCCGTTTTTGAACTTGACAATCACTTCATCGGGGGCGAAGGCGGCTTTGGTATCGGGGGAAGCTGCCTTTGCACCACCGTTGGCGGGAAGGGACAACGCTGCCACCATCAGCAAAGCGACAAGAACTGCCAATATGCGTCTCATGACAAAACCTCCCTATTTTAGGAATGATAAAAATATTCGATCTCCTATTGCTGGTTTCCTTCGGATGATTAAAAAATATTTGATAAAATATTTATGAAGATGTTGGTATCCTGTCCATCAAGGGGGTGATTGTGTTCATTTGGTGTACAAGCGAGAAACCTTGAGAAGGAAAAGGGAGTGATAGTTTCAGGGATGGGGCGTTGAGGGGATATTGCTTTTTAAAAAATATCAAAAAAATGAATATAGATGAAGATAAGGGGAGAAATGAGTGCATTTTGGAGCTATTTTTGTCTGCAGTGTAGGAGCAACCACTTTTCACCGAAAGCTGTCGAGGATCGGGAGGCGATGTGTCTGTTCATTTGTAGGATCCATCGAAGGGGCAATTTTCGGCGAACGAACTTTGAGTTTGTCGAAAACAAAACGTCGTTGTCATGGCAGTTTCAAGGCAGGAGCCGTATCGCTCCTGCCTTGTTCTTTCACAGCTTTCGAAACGAATCAGTATTGAACGGCGCGGTAGGCATTGATTCGGCCGTAGGTCCAATACGTGCCTGTTCCGGAGATGGGGTCGGCCGTGTTTTGGATGGCGGCACGGATGTTGCTGTTGGAGCGGCCCTGTGCGGCCAAAAGTCCCGCCAGCCCCGCCACGTGCGGCGTGGCCATGGAAGTGCCGGACAAGGAGGCATAGCTGTTGGTCGGATAGGTGGAATAGATGCTGGAGCCCGGCGCGGCCACATCCACCCAGGAACCCCAGTTGGAGTAGCTGGCCTTCACATCGCTAGAAGTGGTGGCGGCGACGGCGATGGCGTTACTGTAGTACGCCGGATAGTTCGGAGTGGAGAGACCGTTGTTCCCGGCGGCTGCGACGACTACCACGCCGTGGTTCCATGCATAATCGACCGCATCTTTCAGCGTTTGCGCACCGGCGGTGGAACCCAGGCTCAGGCTGATCACATTGGCTCCGGCATCGGTGGCGTAAATGATGCCGTTGGCGACGTCATCCAGAGTGCCGCTGCCGCTGCTGTCCAAGACACGGACGGCGAGAATGGATGCGTTGGGGGCCATACCTGCGATACCGGTACCGTTGTTGGTCGTCGCGGCCGCAATCCCGGCGCAGTGCGTGCCGTGACCGTTGCCGTCATACGGGTCCCAATCGTTGTCTACATAATCGTAGCCGGCGTACACTTTACCGGCCAGATCAGGGTGATCATACTGAACGCCGGTGTCGACAATGGCGATCCAGACATTGCTGTTACTTTTGGTGATATCCCAAGCGGCCGGTGCCTGGACTTTTTGCGGTCCCCACTGTTGCGTGGAGAAGTACGGATCGTTGGGTGTCCAGTCGGCGTGGTAGATGTAGTTGGGTTCGGCGTATTCCACATTGGGGTTGTTTCGGTATTCACGTACCACTTGTGTTACCGATTTACCGGAAGGGATCTTCACAACGTCAAAGCCGATTTCTTTGCTGTGGAACAGCACCTGCCCGCTTTCCTGTGAGTGAACTGCTTGCTTGGTGGAAGTGTTTGTTCCGTTTTTAAACTTGACAATCACTTCACCGGGGGCGAAGGCGGTTTTGGTATCGGGGGACGCTGCCTTTGCACCACCGTTGGCGGGAAGGGCCAACACCGCCACCATCAACAAAGCGACAAGAACAGCCAACATGCGTCTCATGACAAAACCTCCTCATTTTAGGAATGATAAAAATATTCGATTTCTTGTCGCGATTTCCTTCTGATGATAAAAAATGTTTGATAAATATTTATGAAGGTGTTGGTATCCAGTCCATAAAGGGACAGGTGATGTGCAAGCCGTTTATGGTGAAGAAGGACAGCAGAGAGCTCCATCATGAATGAACGATGGAGAGAGTATCATTTTAAAAAGAATAAAAAAATGAATACGGACGCTTAATAGAAAGTAAACAGGAGCATGATAGAGATATTTGTTCTCGAATGCGTAAAAAAACGTTTTTCGCTGAATGTTGTCAAGGGAAGGAGTGAGGGAAAGAGGCTGTTTGCTGATCCTTGTCGAATACAAAAAGACTGGACTCGTTTCGAAACGGATCCGTACACGGTGCGGTGAGGTATTTAAGATATACACCCAACCTAAAAATTGAAGCGAAAAAAAAAGCGGGGTGTCCCCGCTAACAGATTCCTCTTTGCATCAAAAGTCGCTGTCGATGACGTTTTCAGTAACGGACGGCCTTAGAGGCGTTGATTCGACCGTAGGTCCAATACGTGCCGGTGCCTACTGTTTTGTCCGCCGTTTTCTGAATGGCGTCTCGGATTTCGCTGTTGCTCCGTCCTTGCGCGGCCAGCAGCGCCGCCAACCCCGATACGTGCGGTGCCGCCATCGAAGTGCCCGACATCGTGGCATATTGGCCGTATGCAATCGGATAGGTGGAATAGATGTCCACTCCCGGTGCGGCAACGTCCACCCAACTACCAAAGTTGGAGAAGCTGGCTTTGTTGTCGTACTTGTCAGTTGCCCCTACGGCGATGACTTGATCATAATAGGCCGGATAGCTGGGTTGGGAACTGTTGCTGTTCCCCGCCGCCGCGACGACAACCGCGCCTTTGCTCCAAGCATATTGAACAGCGTCTTTTAATGTTTGCGAATCATATCCCGCTCCGAGGCTCAGGTTGATCACTTTGGCACCTTGATCAGCCGCATGAATGATGCCGTTGGCCACGTTTTCCAACGTACCGTTGCCGTTGTTGTCCAATACCCGGACTGCATAAATCATGGCGTTGGGAGCTATGCCGGCAATTCCCTTGTGGTTGTTGGTCGCAGCTGCGATCACGCCGGCGACATGAGTGCCATGCCCGTTGCCGTCACTGGGGTCCCAATCTTTTCCCACATAATCGTATCCTTTGATCACCTTGCCGTAGAGATCGGGGTGATTGTACTGAACACCGGTATCCACGACGGCGACTCGGATGCCGTTATTGCTTTTCGTGGCGTTCCAAGCATCGTTGGCGCGAATTTTCGGCAGTGCCCATTGTTTGGATAAAGCGGGATCATTGGGTGTCCAGGTCGCGTGAAAGTAGTAGTTGGGCTCCGCATATTCCACCAACGGATTGTTGCGGTAGTCTCGGATCAGCTCCGTGACCGATTTCCCGGAGGCACGGATCACGTCGAAGCCGATTTCTTTGCTCCGGAACAACAGCTTCGCCTGGTTGGTCCGATGCAAAGAAGTAATTTGGCTCTGGACGATGCCGGGTTTAAATTTGACGATAATTTCACCGGGAGCATATGGTGCCGTGTCCGCGGGCGCCGCCTGTGCGTGCGGGGCAATGGGCAGGGCCATTACCATCAGGAGTATGAAGGCGGTCAGCAACGCGAAACTCCTTTTCATCCAATCCCTCCTTTTTATACGGAACAACATAATATTCGACGTGATTCACCGAAATCCTGCAAAACAGCCTGGTTCAGTCTTTCACCGTTAAGCATGATCCCGCCTCATGGTATCAATCATACACACAAAACACAAACATGCCCATTGTCTGGGCATGTGAGACTTTGAAGCTTCGATTTAAAAGAGGATGGGAGCAACTTTTGTTCAACTGATTGGATAGACAGATATCTTAAAGAGGAGGGATGTCCATCTATGGAACATTATCGAGACTATATTTATCGAGTTTTTGAAAAGGTCATAAAGTCATGGGATGTAAAGGGGACGTTTATGCCTTCTCTATTTATTTTTGGCAAGACATTGAGGACTACAATGGATTCGACTTTGAGCAAACATGGGATATTGTTGAGTTGATAACACCATACAGCAATGGGAAAATCAAAAAATGGTAAAAGGCCTACTGCCTCTTCTTCCTTGGAGGCGAAATGGAACTATTCCTTCTGGCTGCACGTTGATCCAATCGTCATCGGCGATTGTCAAGATACGGAAGGAAATGCATTGCGTCAAAAATGGATTCAATCCTTAGAAATCCCTTCAGGCGTGGACAATTTTCAACGTGACGATCTCATCTTCAATGCTTTTATACACTTAGTTGTTTCTGTTGTAAAAGAATCACATCACAATCGCGTAACTGAAAAACGTTTCGGCAGACCCATTCCATTTATTTTCTTTATAATCGGGGGTTACAGTCTGGTTGAAGAAACGATTGAAGCAAACAAGCCAGACATCCTTGATGATTATATGGTGTACTGGAACACTGCCCATTGACAGAACGTGGGTCAGGTGTATTGGGCTTGTCCCATTCAAAAAAAGAGCGGGGAAATTTGAGCTGACTTATTTACTCCCGCCGGGCATGTAAACGGATGCGGATCGCAGAAGCTGGGGGATTGACTGGGGCGGAAGCCAGTGTGGGACGGGGTTGAGGATCTGCATTCGGGGGTTCATCTTCTTCATAATCGAAATAATGGTAATAAAGCCATTCCGGTTGTAACAATCCCATTGCATTCATCGTGGGTGGGATATAGGGAGGCCATGGTGGACGGGTTGGTTTGGGCAAATCGGAAATGGTTCGCCACCTCCTTGGGTATGTTCATATTCAATATATGAGCGGTGTCGTTTGTCTTATGTGGAAGATGGATGTGTACCCTTGGTGCAAGGGTCTTGGATGTTTTTGATGGTGGAGAACATGGTCTTCGGATTCCCGCCCCTCCTGTGGGGCGGGATTGCCCTAATCCCAACGCAACCATTTGGGATAATGGTTTTTCAACATGCCACCGGATACTTTGGCCCATCCCAGCGGAAACTGTTCCACCCCCACCAGCGTCCATCCCTTGTCACCGTCAAAGGGAATCGTTTCACCCCGCAAATATTGGTACAGACGCGGATCGTCCACCTCAAACGATACATATCGCTGAACATCATTCGGTTTTAAGGCCATCGCCCAAGTGTGGGAAGGTTCCAACCGGTTTCGTTTGACTTGTCCCAAATACAAGCCGGGGCGCTCTACCTTCAGACCTTTCAGCGAAGGCAATTCGTCCGGGACCCGGTATAAATGTTCGCCGTACAGCGTCAGTGGCCAATCATCACATTCGAATGTCAGTGTCTCATGGATAAAGGCGCGCAAATGCTTCACTGCATCGGCGGACACGGGCGGCATTTTTCCCGGCCGGCGTTTGGTTCCTTCAGGGCCATCCGTCTTTTCCATCAACGCCACGAAATGTCCTTCTCCCCGTAGATGGTGAGGCCACAGGCGGGAAGCCAACCGCAAAGTATCGCATCCGTTCGCCCATTCCGGGCGTCCCGGCCGGTAATGGGACGCTTGCGGAACGGACACCAGGGAGAACTCCGGGTGATCAGCCAAAAAGCGGGCGATGACCTGTTCGTTCTCCACCGGATTGAACGTGCAGGTGGAGTAGACGAGTACACCACCCGGCCGGAGCATGGGGGCGGCGGCCGCCAAGATCTCCAATTGGACATCCGCGCACAAGTGAGTGGCCCGTACACTCCAGCGCTCACACACTTCCGGGTCTTTGCGGAACATTCCCTCACCCGAACACGGAGCGTCGATCAAAATCCGGTCGAAAAACCCGGCGAAACGTTTCGTCAATCGCTCCGGTCGTTCATTAAGGACAACGGCGTTGGTCACTCCGCACCGCTCCAAATTTTCCACCAAAGCCTTGATGCGCTGTGGGGAAATTTCATTGGCCACCAGCAATCCTTTTCCTTGCATTTTGGCGGCGATTTGTGTGGTTTTTCCACCCGGAGCCGCACACAAATCCAGCACCCGTTCACCCGGTTGGGTGTCTAGTGCCTCTGCGGGCGCCATGGCGCTGGGGTCCTGAATATAATACAAACCGGCCGCATGATAAACGTGTTTCCCGGGACGGTCCTGTTCGTGATTGTAATAAAATCCTTCCGGACACCACGGGATGGGCATGAGATCAAACGGATTCTTCTGCAAAAATGCCTCCGTCTCGATCTTGAGCCGGTTCACCCGCAAGCCGCGTGCCGGTACCTCCTCGTAACTGGCGAGAAACGCCGGGAACTCGTCTTGCAACCAGGTTTTCATCTGTTCGAGGTAATCTGTAGGAAGGTGCATGGTTTCAGTTCCTCCCGCGTTTCAGGTACCTCCCCATTGTAACAAAAAAAGCGATGGGGAGAAAAATGGTCCTTCGGCGAAGTGACATTTTTTTGCTATTTAATAAATGAAAAAGTTTGAAAAGTGAGCGGGTGGGGAAAAGAGAAAATGCCGCAACCAATTCACGGGAGGAATGGAAGATGAACCATTGGGTGGAACCTTCGGGGATTTATGAAACGCATCTGCATGTGCGGGATTTGAAAACATCAGTCGCTTTTTATCGGGATAAGCTGGGGCTGACACTTTGCTACGCGAATCCTGATAGAAGTCTGGCATTTTTCTGGGTAGGCCAAGCGCGTCAACAAATGCTGGGGCTGTGGGAGAAGCCCGAGGATCAGATTGTTCGCAGTCATTTTGCTTTTTCCGTGTCATTGCGGGATTTGGAACTGGCTCCGGCATTTCTGGCCGAGCGGGGAATTATCTATCGTGATTTTTTCGGTAATCCCGGAGGGGAGCCTACTGTTCATTCGTGGGTCCCTAGCGTGTCACTGTATTTTGAGGACCCGGACGGGCACAGTCTGGAGTACATCGCTTTGCTGCCGGAAGGGCCGCGCCCCGAGCTGGGAGCGATCCCGCTCAGCCGATGGCGGGAATTGCATCGGCAAACCGGTAAACAGAGGGACGTTTGAAGACAAAATGAGCGGGAACATGGCGTTCCCACTGAGTCTGCTGACAAAGTAGTCGAGGTTGTATCAGATGAGTCACCGCTTCGCTTTCCCGGATCGCTTCACCTGCTCCTTGCAAGGAAGCTGGGCTCGGGTACTTTGGACAGGGGAGCGGAGGGTACGGGTAATGAGCGTTACGCTTAAAGGAAATGGCCCACGAATGAATTCCTGCGCTTTCCCAATCGAAGTTCGACAGAATTGGTCAGTCACTCTCCTGGGGATACGGAAATTGGACCCTGCAGACGTTTCAATAATTAAGCCGTCCCCCCAATGGGAGACGGCCTTTTACAGAAAAAGTCGCCTGAAAGCCCACAGTTTCAATCGTGGGATGAAAGGCGGCGTTGCTCGGTGCCCTCTGAAGAGGGCGCTTAGAGCAACATTTTTTGTTTTTGGTTGTTGCAGTATTAATGTTGCATTATTAATAAAATACTGATACAACTAAAACCATGGGACAAGCATACAGAAGGACCAAAAAGACGGTATCTTTGATTAACTACCACTTTGTTTTCTGCCCACGTTATCGCAGAAAAGTGTTGGTAAACCAAGTGGAAGAGCGATTTAAACAGTTGGTGAAAGACATTTGTCAGGAAAACGGCTGGGATATCCTTGCCATGGAAGTGATGCCAGATTACTGTCATCTGTTTTTAAACTGTCTACCTAGTGATTCGCCTACTGACATCATGGCAAAATTGAAGGGGGTGACTTCTAGAAAACTGAGGCAAGAATTCAATCACTTGTCTCATTTACCAAGCTTATGGACACGCTCATTCTTTGTTAGTACGGCTGGAAACGTTTCAAGCGAAACAATCCGACGATATGTGGAAGAACAAAAGAAAAGGGGGTGAATGGATGCCCACCATCACACTCAAGCTGGAACTGTATCAACCAACCAAATTCAAACAGGCCATGTATGAACGAATGACCCAGATCAACACGGAGTTTGCAAACTGGCTCTTGCTTCATCCTGACGTGAACAAGGCGACCAGCAAGATTTTCAAGGAGTTTTCCGACGAGAAGTTCCCGTCTGCGATCATTAACCAACGCAGAAGAAACACCAACAAGCTCGGGTATTCAGGAAGATGTGGTGTTCGTTCAACAATCAAAACCTGAAAATCGAGAAAAATGGTGACTTCTACACGGTGTCGTTCCCTATGCTGGAGAAGCGCATCGGTGTGCCGGTTGTGGCTCGGTCATATCAGCAACAATGGCTGGATCGGATCATC